>DYOJ01000517.1 GCA_020720705.1 Acetofilamentum sp. | reverse complement strand
CACGGGACCGTGCTTGAACCTCTCAGCTCACACGGCTCTTGCGGTTCACGTAACCGGTTCAGGTTATCAGGTCTTTAATGAAATTCATTGTATCCACGCATAAGGTGGTACTTGGTAATGAAAACTTTGAAAGGTGTTTGTGTTTGCTTCGCCGTTCCTTAAATGCTATTCTACCTCAATCCTTAGAAAGAAGCAGCTTACGGCGGTTTATTCAATACGCTTGAACGTCTTGAATGGTAGGACAATCAATCACTTGCGTGATTGCTACCATGTTGATTAAAGTTTTGTCAGCCAAAATTTTGATATTTCAAAGAACTTATCTAAATTTGTACCAGTGGCTGACGCAGGACACACGAAAACTCATAACACATTGAAATTATTTATGTTATAGGAATATTTCGACTTAAATGTTTATGAAATTCTGTAGAAATACGGTTGAAATTCGATTGAAACTAAATAAAAAACTACGAATGACTATTTAATAACTACTTAATGACTATTTTTGACTACTATATGACAATAATTTCGATTGGAAAAAAGAGTATAATTGACATAAAATCAAGTATTTATTTGTTTTCTTACAGGCACTATTTAAGGACTATTTAATGACTACTGATTGTCAAAATTTTCTATTGAAAAAACAGCTATAACCTACATGAAATCATGTATTAAACGTTTTCGTACAAACACTAAGTATGCTGCTGTTTACATGGTTACGAAATAAATGCCGAACAAAGCGTCATTTGTTCTCAGATATTTGAATCAAACAAAAAACGCCAAGCAGTAAACCGTAAACAGAATAGACTATTTCTTTAAATTTAGCAAAAAGACAATTTTCTCAAAAATAGCAGTGTTCGGATATACCCCTGTAAACAGCTCGGCACCCGGTCCGTAGGCAAACACTGGCACGGCAACCCCTGTGTGGTCGTCTCGCGTATATGCGGCTTCTACTTTCCCTTTGGAAAAATCACCCTCCATAAGTGCCATACCTCCGGTTTCGTGGTCTGCTGTTATGATTATCAAGGTGTTTTGGTCGCGCATAGCAAATGCAAGCGCCTCACCGACAGCTTTATCCATGTCGAGCGTTTCAGAAATAATATACCCGGTATTGTTGGCGTGTCCACCCCAGTCAATTTGCGACCCTTCGGTCATTAAGAAGAACCCTTTGTCGTTTTTACTGAGTATTTTCAATGCACGTTCAACGGATTTCGGCAACATATCTTGTCGTGCTTCGGCACGCGGTAAGTGAATTGTGTCCAACAAAGCAATCAATTTTTTTACGTTTGCACGTTGCACTTCTTCAAGGGTGTATGCAACGGTATAACCGTTTTTCGAAAATTTTTCCAACAGATTTTGTTTGTCTTCTCGTTTTGTGAAATGGTGTAGCCCTCCGCCGATAATGACTTCGAGGTCGGTTTCGGTGAAATCCGATGCAATATCTTCGTATTTTTTTCGGGAACTGACGTGTGCAACGAACGATGCCGGGGTTGCATGTGTTACTGCTGATGTTGAAATTACTCCCGTACTTAATCCTTTATTTTCGGACAGATGTACCACAGATTTTAGGGCATTCCCCTGAGTATCTTCGCCGATTATGCCGTTGTCGGTTCGTTTGCCGCATGCAAGCGCGGTGCCTCCGGCTGCCGAATCGGTGATGTAATTATCTGCCGACTGTGTTAGTGAAAATCCGGTGTATGGAAAATTTGTTGTATTTAATTCGCCTTTGTTTGCTGTATGTGCAGCCATGACTTGTGTCGTGCCCATACCGTCTCCGATAAACAGGATGACATTTTTGGGTTTCTGTCCTACGGGATAATTTAACGGATTGATAGTGAGTGCACTGTGAAATTTTTTATTCTCAAATTTTCTTAAACTGTCTTGAACGCTTTGGTCCATGTATTCCTCTTGCGATTTGAGGTTGAGGGTTACAAAAGTAATTAAAAGAAACAATACTACACTTGTTTTCATGGGTTTCAATTTTTATAATGTTGATATTTATGTTGATATTTTGAGCAGATTAGAGGATGTTATTCAATATAATTGACTTAGATTCAATCGTTTACAAATGTGAAATTGGGTTATTACGACTATTGATGTTCTTTTTAACTTTATGGGACGGATTGTCGGATATTAAATTTCGCAAATATATGTAAAATTATTCCGTTATTGAAAAAAACTCATAACCCATTGAAATGTTTAATGTTAAAGAGACATTTTGTCATGAATGTTTTAAGAAATCCTGTAGAAAAGAGTCCACTCCGAAAAGTTGAAATTGACCGCTAATTCACGAATTATTACGAATTTACTTTTTGTAATTAATTGGATATAAATAATTTACAAATTTGTTTATAAAAAGCATATTTAGTGCTTGTAAGAAAACTCATAACTTGTTGAAATTCTTTACGATATAGCGAAATTTCGTTCCGAATGTTTTTAGAAATTCAGTTGAAATTCAATCGAAATTCAAT
>DYOJ01000516.1 GCA_020720705.1 Acetofilamentum sp. | reverse complement strand
AAAGTTCTTCGTATTCGATTTCGGCGTTCGGAATGATTTTGTGCAATATTAACAAAATCGAAAAAGCCCAAACCTACGGAGAATTAGCAACTTATGTAGAAGAAAAATTCAAATTTAAAAGTCTGAAATGCAAAACGGCACACATGAATTTGTTTCTGATTACGAATTGGAAAAAGCAGATTCACAGCCTTTTACCCGATATTTACAACAATTACAAAACCGGATTGGAAACCGGCGATTTTGAATTTGCCGGCTTTTCGCTCATGTTTTTCTTCGGATTGTCCATTTACTGCAAAACAAATTTGAAGGAGCTGAAAATCAATGCCGACAAGCACGCCAATCAGATTTCAAAACTCAGTCGTGATAATTCGACCAAAACCTTCGTGTTTTTTATTCAACTTATTGATAATCTGACATCCGAATCATTGGAATCTGTCGCAATAACCGGAAAATATTTCGATGAAACGTCCGAAGTTGAGAACATGCGCACGCACAAAGCGTATTCAATGTTGATGCGTTTTTATCAATCCAAATTATTCATTTCATATCTGTTCGGAAAGCCCGAAGTCATTGATTCATTAATGCCTGAGTTGGAAACGTATAAAGAAATCGGCAAGGGTTATTATTTTCACGCACTTTTGAATTTTTACAAATCATTGTGTCTGTTGGCGGTTTACAACTCAAAAAATCAATCGGAACAGAAAAATATTCTAAAACTTGTGGCTGCCAACCAAAAACAACTCGGCACGTGGGCAAAACATTGCCCTGAAAATTTTGAACATAAATTCAACTTTGTTGAAGCAGAAAAAATGCGCGTGTTGGGCAATTCGGAATCGGCAAAAGCCTTTTACGACAAGGCAATTGTTGGTGCAAATACTTACGAATTTATTCAGGAAGAAGCACTTGCGTACGAAGCCGCCGCACGATTCCATTTTGAACAAAAACAAGATGTGCTTGGTCGAAATTATTTGCAAAACGCCTATCGAACTTACACAACTTGGGGAGCAACGGCAAAAATATCTCAATTAGAAAATCTGTATCCGGAATATATTTCTAATAAATTGATTCCGAGTTCTGCTACAGAAGCAACAACCATGCACACAATATCGCGCGCTTCGACTACCCATAAATCCTCCGGAAATTTGGAATTGGACAGCATTCTAAAAGCAAGCCAATCCCTTTCCGGCGAAGTAAACATCGAAAGTTTACTCAAAAATATGATGATGATTGTGATGGAAAACGCCGGCGCGGAATACGCGGTTTTTCTAAAAAACGAAGACGGAATGTTCAACATTCAGGCAAAGGGAAATATCAACACGAAAGATATTGAAGTCATGCAATCCGAACCGCTTGAAAACTCAATGTCTATACCGCCGAGTATTATAAAATATGTGCTGAGAACCAACAAGTTAATTGTGTTAGACGATGCTTTTCACGACAAAACATTTACGGACACTTACATTCAAACAAATCAAACCAAATCCATTTTCTGTCAGCCGATTACGCACAAAAATAAATTGGTTGCGGTGCTTTATCTGGAAAATAACCTGAGCACACACGTGTTTACGCCTAAACGTATCGAAACGGTCTCCATTTTGTCGTCTCAAATTGCGGTATCTATCGAAAATGCAACACTTTACGCCAACCTTGAACAAAAAGTGGAACAACGCACCTTGCAACTTCAAAATGCCAAAAACGAACTCGAACTCAGTCATAAAAACATCACGGACAGCATCTTATACGCCAAACGCATCCAAGATGCCGTGATTCCGAAACAAGCCGCTTTTACGGAATTATTTTCCAATCATTTTGTAATTTTCAAACCCAAAGATATTGTAAGCGGCGATTTTTATTTTGTCAAAAAACTCGAACACAAAATTTATATTGCCGCTGTGGATTGCACCGGACACGGCGTTCCCGGCGCGTTTATGAGCATGCTCGGCATGGCATTTTTGAACGAATTGGTGCAAAAATCCGAAATCCAAACCTCCGCGCAAGTGCTCAATGAATTGCGAAATTATGTCAAACAATCCTTACAACAAACCGGGCAAGTGCTGGAACGCCAAGACGGTATGGATATTGCTTTTGTTTCCATTGATACTCAAACAAATACGCTGAATTTTGCCGGTGCGCACAACCCGCTTTGGATGTTCCGCAATTCGCAACTCATTGAAATTAAAGCAGACAGAATGCCGGTCGGGATATACCGAAACGAGCATCCGTTTACCGACCATACCACCGAAATACGTCCCGATGACATGCTGTACCTGTTCAGCGACGGTTTTTATTCGCAGTTCAAACACGACACCAAAGAAACGATGAAAATCAATCGTTTTAAAGCGTTATTGACTCAAATACACACACTTGACGTAAGCGAGCAAAAACAAAAATTGGAACATTATCTTGCCGAATGGGCAGGACACGAAGCCCAAATTGACGATATTTTGGTGCTCGGATTGCGCATTTGA
>DYOJ01000515.1 GCA_020720705.1 Acetofilamentum sp. | reverse complement strand
AAAATAAAAATAATATGTCAAAATTAGATTCAAAAATTCCGCACGGAAAATTGCAAGATAAATGGGCGCACTACAAAGCCCACCAAAATTTGGTAAACCCCGCAAATAAACGCAAACTCGACATTATTGTTGTCGGGACGGGGCTTGCCGGTGCAGCAGCAGCAGCAAGTTTGGCAGAACTTGGTTTTAAAGTCAAAAACTTTTGCTACCAAGACAGTCCGCGACGTGCACACAGCATTGCCGCGCAAGGCGGAATCAATGCCGCAAAAAACTATCCGAATGACGGCGACAGTGTTTACCGACTTTTTTACGACACCATCAAAGGCGGCGACTATCGCGCACGCGAAGCAAACGTCTATCGCCTTGCCGAAGTGAGCAACGACATTATTGACCAAGGCGTTGCACAAGGCATTCCGTTTGCCCGCGACTACGGCGGACTGCTCGACAACCGCTCATTCGGCGGCGCATTGGTTTCCCGCACATTTTACGCACGCGGACAAACCGGACAACAACTTCTGCTCGGTGCTTACAGCGCGCTCAGCCGACAAATCGGGCTGAAAAACGTTGAAATGTACAACCGCACCGAACTCATGGACATTGTTATTGTGGACGGTCGCGCACGCGGAATTGTTACTCGAAACCTGATAACAGGCGAAGTCAAAAGCCACTTCGGACACGCCGTTGTGCTTGCCACAGGCGGATACGGAAACGTGTATTTCCTGTCCACAAATGCGATGGGCTCAAACGTCAGCGCAGCTTGGAAAGCTTACAAAAAAGGCGCAATGTTTGCCAACCCTTCGTTTGTGCAAATCCACCCGACAGCTATCCCGCAACACGGCGAATTTCAGTCTAAATTGACTTTAATGAGCGAAAGTTTACGAAACGACGGGCGAATTTGGGTACCCAAAAAGAAAGAAGATGCCGAATCCGTCCGCGAAGGCAAACTGCGCGCCGAAAATATTAAAGACGAAGACCGCGATTTTTATCTTGAAAGAAGATATCCCGCATTCGGAAACCTCGTTCCGCGCGATGTCGCCGCGCGTGCTGCCAAAGAACGCTGCGACGCAGGTTTCGGTATCGAAAATAATACCACGAAAGAAGGTGTGTATCTGGATTTTAAATATGCAATTGAACGGCTCGGAAAACCGCTTATCGAAGCCCGATACGGAAACCTCTTCGATATGTACGAACGCATCACCGGCGACAATCCCTACGAAACTCCGATGAAAATTTATCCCGCCGTGCACTACACTATGGGAGGCTTGTGGGTGGACTACGAATTGCAATCCACAATACCCGGTCTGTTTATCGCCGGCGAAGCAAATTTCTCCGACCACGGCGCAAATCGCCTCGGCGCATCCGCATTGATGCAAGGCTTGGCTGACGGCTATTTTGTGTTGCCATACACGGTTCAAAATTATTTGGCTTACGAAATCGGCACCCCGCGCATGAATCCCGCCGACAAAAAAGAGTTTAAAGAAACAGAAGAAGAGGTTAGAGTACATGTAAATAAACTCTTGAATATCAAAGGAAAACAATCTGCCGACACCTTCCACAAAAAACTCGGAAAAGTGATGTGGGACAAAGTCGGTATGGCTCGCGATGCCAAAGGACTCAAAGAAGCAATTGCGGAAATACAAAAAATTCGCAAAGAATTTTGGAACGATTTATACATTCCCGGCGAACCGGCAACGCTCAATGTTGAGCTTGAAAAAGCAAACCGCGTGGCAGATTTCATCGAACTTGGCGAACTCATGGCACGCGATGCCCTGATGCGCGACGAATCGTGCGGCGGACACTTCCGCCTCGAACACCAAACCGAAGAAGGCGAAGCAAAACGCAACGACAAAGATTTTATGTTCGTAGGCGCGTGGGAATACAAAGGCGAAGGCAAAGACCCAGAATTGCACAAAGAAGAATTGAATTACGAAGAAATAGAAGTGAAACAACGCAACTACAAAACTGCGTAAGTTACATGTTATCATAACTTTATAAAATTTGAAGTGTGGATTCTTTGGAGTTGATATTTTCTCAACATTTGAAAAACCGTTTAATTGAACGTAGTATAAAAGAAGAATGGATATTAAATACTGTTGATAATTTCGATAAAAAAGTTGAAATTGCAGATGACGAATTCTATTTCTACAAAAGAATCAGTGCTAATGAAAATCGAGTTCTTAAAGTAGTTATAAACCCTATGAGTAAAATAATTGTTACTGCACATTTCGACAGAACATTCGCAAAAAAAATAAATTTATGAAAATTTCTTACGATAAAGATGCTGACGTCCTTTATATCCAAATATCAGAAAATAAAGTATTTGACAGCGAAGAAAAAGATAAAAATGTGGTAGTGGATTACGATACAGACAACAATGTTGTCGGCATTGAAATATCATATTTTGTAAAAAAATACAAAAATGAAGTATTTCCTGTTTTCAAAGCCGTTGAAAAAGCGGTGTGGGAGACA
>DYOJ01000027.1:12535-14666 GCA_020720705.1 Acetofilamentum sp. | reverse complement strand
AGATAATTTCTAATCATTCCCTTGTGTGTCAAAAACTTTGTCATGGATGTTTCATCTGATTATGCTGATAAATTCAGTGATTGCAGCGGGAAGGTTTTCAGCCTGAGAAATGTGTTTGATAAACGCGCTCCCGATGATTGCGCCGTTTGCAAAATTGCACGCATTCATAAATGTCAGATTATCAGAAATTCCGAAGCCGATTAATGTAGGATGTGTTAAATTCATTTTATAAATTCGTTCAAAATATTGGTTCTGTTCGATAGATATTTTACCTTTTGCACCTGTAACCGAAGCTTGCGCAACGACGTAAATAAACGCTTGTTCAATGCTGTCAATCAAGCGTATACGTGCATCTGTGGTTTGCGGCGTGATTAAAAACACAGGCAACAAATTGTATTTTTTGTATAGATTTTGATAGTTTGCAAGATATTCTTCCGGCGGCAAATCGGGTAAAATCAAGGCTTTAATCCCGACTTCGGAACATTTTTTTAGAAACGCTTCTTCGCCGTAAACCAACATCTGATTTAAATAACCCATGAGAACCAAAGGCACTGAAACACGGTCTTTCATACGGCTAAGTTGCTGAAATACAATGTCAGGTGTGATACCGTTTTTCAATGCTTGAGTGCTGCTTTCCTGAATTATCGGACCGTCAGCCATAGGGTCGGAGAAGGGTAAGCCCACTTCGATAAGGTCTGCACCTGAATGTTCCAGCACGGCGATAATTGTTGTCGTATCGTGCAAATTCGGATGCCCGGCGGTAAAATAAACCGACAATATATTTGATTTTTTGAGTGTTTCTTTAATATTCATAACTTTAATTTGAAAATGTGCTAATTTGAGAATTTGAAAATGTTTTAATCTTAATTTATTCAACATTTTACAATGAATGACAACCTTCTGACAATATTTGACAAGCTTATGACAATTTTATGACTTGAAATTTGCATTTTTTTGATAGGTTTCCATATCCTTATCGCCTCTGCCTGAGAGGTTTACGACGATTATTCCGGCATTTTTAGTATCAATTTTTTTCAGAGCCGCCAAAGCGTGAGACGATTCGAGCGCGGGAATAATTCCTTCCAACTCCGTAAGTTCAAACGCCGCATCAAGTGCCTCTTGGTCGGTTGCTCCGAGCACAGTAATTCGCTGTTTATCAAATAAATGTGCATGAACCGGTCCGATACCCGGATAGTCCAATCCTGCGGAAATCGAATATGGTTCGATAACTTGTCCGTACTTGTCTTGCATCAAAAGAGTCTTACTTCCGTGCAAGATGCCGATACTTCCGGTTTGCGTTGTTGCCGCCGTTTCTCCGCTTTCGAAGCCGTGTCCGTCAGCTTCTACAGCAATTAGTTGAATATCAGGTATATCAGCGAAATGATAAAACGCTCCGGCAGCATTACTTCCGCCGCCCACACATGCAATTACAGTGTCGGGAACTAATTTATTCGGTTCGTGGGTTTTTATTTGCCATGTAATCTCCTCACTGATAACGGCTTGCAATCGTGCAACCAAGTCAGGGTAAGGGTGAGGTCCCACAACAGAACCGATTAAGTAATAGGTATCTTCGGGGTTTGCAATCCAATCTCTAATTGCTTCATTAACAGCATCTTTTAATGTTTTATTACCACTTTTTGCGGGTCGGACTTCGGCGCCGAGCATTCGCATACGTGCCACGTTCGGAGCTTGGCGTTTCATGTCGGTTTCGCCCATGTAAACTACGCATTTTAAACCGTGTTGGGCGCATACGGTTGCCGTTGCAACGCCGTGTTGTCCGGCACCTGTTTCGGCAATTATTCGGCTCTTTCCCAAATACTTAGCGACTAAAATTTGTCCTACGGCATTGTTTAATTTATGCGAACCCGTATGCGCTAAATCTTCGCGTTTCAAATAAATTTTTGTGCCGTATTTTTCCGACAAACGTTTGGCAAAATAGAGTGGGGTAGGTCGCCCTACAAAATTAGCCAACTGTTGCTGATATTCTGTCTGAAATTCATTGGACTCAATGATTTTCAAATAGTTATCTTGCAATTCTTTTACATTCGGATACAACATTTCAGGGACGTACGCGCCTCCGAACTTTCCGAAAAATCCCGCTTTGTCGGGTGTCATGTATGATGTTTTCATA
>DYOJ01000027.1:0-12435 GCA_020720705.1 Acetofilamentum sp. | reverse complement strand
CTCCACTTAGAAAAAATCCCGTTTCTGCTTTGTAATTTTGCAAGATATTCCAATCGAATTTTTCCCCCGTGCCGCCGTATTCCTTGCCGGCAGTGTCGAACAAAAAATGCGAACATGTATTTATATAATCGTTGCACATATTGAAATCAAAATCGGGCGAAATTCGGAACGCTTTTATCACTTGTATTCCGTTTTTCATCAGTTTGTAACATAATTCGGGCGACTCATCGCCATGTAACTGAGCCACAAAGATGTCGTTATTCCACAATTTTCGTTCAATGTATTCTTGACTTTGATTTACAAACACGCCAACTCTCGTAATCGTATGTGGAACGTTCGGCGGAAGGTCTTCGATATAACGTTTCGATTTTTCGTAAAAAATAAAACCGAGTAAATCTGTGTCAAGCCCAGCAATTTGCGCTATATTTTTAGGGTCGCGCATTCCGCAAACTTTAATAACCATCGTACTTATTTTAGACTTTTTATAAATTCTTTGCACGCATCTCCCGGATTCGCTGTTTTCATAAATTCCTCGCCTATGAGGAAACCGCGAAAACCGTGTTGTTTCAAATCCTTGATAGTCTGCGGCTTACTTATTCCGCTTTCGGAAACTTTGATGTGATTATCCGGTATATGTTTCGCCAAATTTACGGAAGTTTGCACATCGGTAACAAAACTTGTGAGGTCGCGGTTGTTGATGCCGATGATTTTATCGTCTTGTAAATCAATCTTTTGCAACTCTTCAAAATTATGCACTTCGTATAAAATTTCCATGCCCAAACTTTGTGCAAGTTGCGCAAAACTATCTATTTGCAAATCGGATAACACACTTGCAATGAGTAAGATAGCATCTGCACCGATAGATTTTGCTTCAATAATTTGGTATTCGTCAATGATAAAATCTTTGCGCAACACGGGGCAAAAATTAAATTTTCGCACGGTTTTTAAATCCTCGTTTGAGCCGCCAAAAAATTCCTTATCCGTAAGCACTGACAATGCTGATGCTCCCGCCTGCATGTATGCGATGCTAACTTGCTCAGGGTCAGCGTATTTATTGATGTCTCCTTTGGAGGGAGATTTGCGTTTAAACTCGGCAATGATGCCGCTTTTGTCGGGTCGCAAAAGGTATTTTTTTAGCGACACGCACGGCGATTCAAAGTTTACGGATTTTTCAAGTAACTCAATGGGATACAAGGTTTTACGTTCAGCGACTTCTTTGATTTTATGTTCGATTATTTTGTCTAAAATGTTCATAAAGAATTGAAAATTAGGAATTATAAATTAAGAATTTTAGTAACTATTCAGCCACTCTTGATTTTTTAAACAATTGACTATCAACACTGTATAAAAACAAATAAAACTTTAACATATTTTAACTAAATTTCAATTCATTGTTAATCAATTTGTTATAAATAAATTATCAAATTTTATACTTATGATATAATAAAATAATATTTATATGTTATTATCAATCAGTTGTTTATAGCGGCTGAATAGTTACAAATTTTAAGTCTGTAAAAAGATACTATTCAAATATTACCGCTAAGCAGCTTGATAGGTGATAATTATTGAGTTTCTAAAAGTTTACGAAACGCCGATAACGCGTTTCCGGATTGTAAACTATTGACACATTTTTGGTAAGCAGTCTGAAAATCAGTATTTTGAGCGGTTTTAAGGGCAAACCCGGCATTGGTGCAAACAACGGTATTTTGTGCTTCTGTTCCGCGACCTTCCAGAATGTCAATAAAAAGTTTTGCATTTTCTTGGACGGAATTACCGCCGTCTAAGTCGGATTGATTGAATGTTTCTAAGTATAAATCTGTTGGCAATAAATTTTTAATACCTTCATTATCAGATATTTGAAATTCTGAGGTTAAAGAAATTTCGTCATAACCATCCGCGCTGTGAACAACGGAAAAACGTTTGTCTGTAGTTTTAAAAAAATCGCCGTAAAGCGTCAAAACCTCCGAATTGTAAACACCGGCAAGCTGACTTTGCGGATTTGATGGGTTTACCAATGGTCCGAGGAGATTAAATATCGTCTTCATTCCCAGCTCTTTACGCACGGGCGCAACGGTTTTCATTGCCGGATGAAAAAGCGGTGCATGTAAAAAACAAATGTTTGCGGTTTCGAGTTGTTTGCGCAAAATTTCTGCATCATTTGTAAATTTGTAGCCAAAAAATTCGAGCATATTAGACGAACCGCTCACGGACGAAACGCCGTAATTTCCGTGTTTTGCAACTTTTTGTCCCGTGCCCGCTACCACAAACGATGCAAGCGTAGAGATATTGAAGGTGTTTTTTCCGTCTCCACCTGTGCCGCACAAATCTATGGTATCGAAATCGGAAAAATCAAGTTTAAGAGCAAGGTGCATCAGCGCATTTTTGAACCCAATAAGCTCATTTACAGTAATTTGTCTCAATAAAAAAACGGTAAGCATTGACGAAATTTGTGCGTGATTATGTTTTCCGTCAGCAATTTCGAGCATTAAATTTTCGGCTTCTTGAACAGATAATTTTTCGTTTGCGTATAATTTTTGAAGGTAATATTTCATTTATAGAGTAATTAGTAATTTGTAACTTGATATTATTTTGGTATCCCGGACAGGTTTTATGAATTTATAAAATTTTCGATAATTTTTTGCCCCAAAGGGGTTAGCACCGACTCAGGATGAAATTGCACTGCATGTATATCTAACTGCTTGTGCGACAACGCCATAATTATACCGTTTTCGTCCGTTGCAGTAATTTTTAATACCTCCGGAAACGTTTCGAGTTCGGCTGCCCATGAGTGGTAACGTCCGGCTTCAAATTTTTGCGGTAAGTTATTGAATAACAGATTGTTGGTATCTGTTATCTGCATTTCTGTCGCAACGCCGTGATACACTGTGGGCAAATTATAAATCCGTCCGCCGAAAACCTCTGTAATTGCCTGTAAACCAAGGCATACGCCAAAAATCGGTTTTTTGCCGGCATACGCGCGTATTGTGTCTTTCAAAATTCCCGCTTCGTCTGGGATTCCGGGTCCGGGCGAGAGCACGATTTTATCGTAGTTTGCAATATCTTCCAAAGAAATTTCATCGTTTCGGAATACACTAACTTCCACATTGTCAATACGTTCTATGTAATGAACCAAGTTATACGTAAACGAATCGTAATTATCTAATACTAAAATTTTTTTCTTTATATTTTCCATTTTTCATTTTTTTGACAACTGATTGACAATATTTGACAATGTTTGACAATTTATGACAACTTTACTAAATATTTTCTGCGATTTTAATCGCTTTTGTTAAGGCTGAGAGTTTATTGTTTACTTCTTGCAACTCGCTTTCTTCTGACGAATTTACGACGACACCTGCGCCGGCTTGGTAGTATAGTGTTTTGCAACAACTTACAAATGAGCGAATTGCTATGGCTAAATTGATATCGCCGTTTAAGCCTACGTATCCGACTGCGCCGCCGTAAAATCCGCGACTTTGCGGCTCGTAGGTATCAATAAGTTGCATTGCTTTGTATTTTGGTGCGCCGCTAAGGGTGCCGGCTGGGAAAGTTGAGGTCATAATTTTTGTAGAATCGCCCTCAAATTCACCCACAACTTCGGAAACAAGGTGGATAACGTGGCTGAAATATTGCACCTCTTTGTAGGTTTTTACAGATACATTTTTTGCGTGTCGACTTAGGTCGTTTCGTGCTAAATCTACGAGCATGACGTGTTCGGAGTTTTCTTTTTTATCGGCTGACAAATTTTCTGCAAGCTGCTCATCTTCAATCGGATTACCTGTTCGCCGATAGGTTCCGGCAATCGGATTTATGATTGCTTTTCCGTTTATAACTTTTATTTGAGCTTCGGGTGAAGAGCCAAAAAGTCGGAAGTTTTCATAATCGAAATAATACAAATACGGAGACGGATTTACCGAGCGCAAGGCACGATAGACGTTAAAATCGTCGCCCTCGAATGTTTGCGAAAATTGGCGAGAAAGCACGATTTGAAACACATCGCCACGCCGGCAGTGGGCTTTTCCGTGCGCTACAATTTGTCGAAACTCTTCGTCGGTTAAGGTCGAAGTCGGCGTTCCGGAAGTTGAAAATTTTGATGGTCTAATAATTTCATTATCAATTTGTTGAGAAATGATTTTAAGTTCAGATTTTTCTTCGATTTCGAGATTTTCTTCTATTGTTATGTCGGAATTAAAGTGATTAAAAATAATAATATGTTTGAAAAAACTAAATTCGATGGTCGGTATTTTAGCTGATTCTGTTTTTTTTGTGTTAAGTTTCAAACTGTCAAACAGTTGCACAGCATCGTACGCTATGTATCCAAACAATCCGCCGGCATTGTTGTCGGTTTTGATTTTTGATTTAAAGTCGTCAAAAATCGAATTAAAGTTTTTGTAGTCAACAGTTTGTCTCTCTATTTCAATCCCGTTTTTTAAAATCTGAACTTCGCTGTTTTCAACCCGAAACGTCAAAATCGGATTAAAACAAATATAGGATTTGCTGTTATTTTGGCGGCTGTCGTAGTCGGAACTTTCGAGTAAGAGGCAATTTTTGTAAATTTGTTTAAATTTCAGATATAAATTTACTGGCGTTGTTTGGTCGGCAAGAATTTTTTTTCGGTTTGAATGAAAATTTATTGTATTCATATTTATCTAATAATCTGTTATTTACGACTTATTTTACGCATTAAGCTGAAAATTTGTCAAAAAAAAAACGACTTGTCGTGAGTTCGACAAGCCGTTCTGATATGTTTGCACAATTCGGTAGCTACTCACAGGTTTTGTAAGATAAAATTTGCCACCACCACATTGTGTTTGTATAAATCATAATCCTGAATTGTATCGTGCAAAAATAATAAAGAATTTATAAAATCAAAACATTTTTTTGAGATTTTTTTAACAAATTTATAAAATACACGAAAATTTCTCACATTTGTAATATTTTATAACATTGATTATCTGTAAGATACAATTACAAATGCAAACCTACCAAACAAACTTTAGAAAGCATTTTTTTTCTTATCTTGCAAAAAATTTCAAATTCAGAGCTGTATTCTTCGACTAAGCATTTTTAAACATGATTTTGGTTCCGTCAGAATCAATACTTACTGATTTTGAGCTTGATAGCTCGCCGGCAAGCAAGGATTTTGCCAACTCGTTTTGAACAAGTTTTTGCAAGTCGCGTTTAATCGGTAGCGCTCCGAATTGCGGGTCAAAACCGATTTCAGCAATGAAATTGAGGGCATTTTCTGTGATTTCAATCTTGATGTTGTTATCTGCCAACATCTTTTGTAAAATATTGAACTGCAACGCAATAATACGCTTCACCTCTTTTTGAGTCAGCGGTGTGAACATAATAATTTCGTCAATGAGTCCACTCCGAAAAATCTAAATTGACCACTAATTCATGAATTATTACGAACTATTACTTTTATAACTTATTGTAGTTGAATAACTTACAAAACTTTGTATTCTGTATCATTTTGACAAAAATACGTATCGAAGTTTTCTCATTATTTAAAAAGGATACTGAATGTTGCCTGAAATTATGACAGTTTAATTATCAATAAAACTTTCAGATTGACACTTTTTGACTTTCAAATATTTTTAAATCGTTTGAGAGTTCTGCTCGAAACCAGCGAAATGCATTCTCCGGTTCTTTGAAAAGTTTGAGGGGTAAGCCAAACCGTTTTGTAGTATCCATGATATGATTGAGGTAATACCGCTTGAAAACCCCGGCATCGGTAATTACGGCACCTCTATGAAGACCTTGACGGGATGCGCGAGGAACTGCTTCGTCTTGAAACCATTTGCGATAAGCCGGCGAGACTACAGTTTGGTCTCGAACATCAGAAATGTAGTTAAAAATAGGAGTTTTGCATTTCAATTGGTAATCAAGAGCAGTTTCAAATGCGAATTTGTAGTCGTTGAAAGACAATGCTTTAGGTTTCCATAAGACGGAAACTAAATATAATTCTTCGGAGTGTGTAACTGTTACAAAATCAGTTTCGGCGAGTTTTATCATATCCTATTTTTTTATTGATTGCGGAGCAGTTCCGTTAATAACTTTATCTGATGTTGCGTGAGCAAACACAGGTACGGGGTTGCTTTCGGCACCTTCCGCATCAGTGAAAATTGTTGTAAATCGTTTGGATTCATTTTCAGACATACAAAAAACGAAAATTATACTTCCGTCTTTGTCAAATTCTGTTACCGGCATTCTCGATGTGATTCCGCCGTCATATAAATGCTTCATTTTGAGTGTGTTGTTATCAGAATTTTTAACAGAGTATTTCACTCTGACTAAAATAGGTTTTTCAACGGGACAATCACATTTTGAATAATACGAAATATTTTGTAAATCAGCTTGAAAGCTTGGCTTTTGATTTGCATGGTTATCATGTTGGTTGCTACTGCCAAATATCGAAAATACAAAAACAAGCGAAATAATATAATTTATCATATTTAATCAATTTGATTTTTGCAAGATTGATAAAAGTTTATTTTTGCAAAAATATTAATGTCAAAAATGCAACCAAATATACAACAATTCATCGGAATATACAATTTTTTTTCAAATACAGAAGAAAATTATAAAAATACGTCTCAACTTCTGCAAGTCGAGAACTTAATTTTGGAGTTCTATCCTATTGATTCAAAATTATTTAAGCAAACAGTAACCAAATGTGCGGATATTTTTGAAATAATTAAAACTGAAACAGGCGGCGAGCCAAAAACTGTAATTTCTGCCATGCTTTATGTCATCAGTTCGGAATTTCCGGTAATAAATGAACGTTTAGAATCTGTTTTTGGCTCTGAAACTGCACAAATTGTGTTCGGAACTCTTAAATTGAGACAATTAAAACTTGGTCGAATTGAAAAAAATGCTGACAATTATATAAAACTTTCTCTGACTTATGTTTCGGATGTTCGCTCAATGTTGGTGCGTTTAGCAGAAATCGTGTATAAAATCAGGCACATTAACGAACAAAAATTTGATAACATTGATTTGTTTATCAACAATATATCCATGTTATACGGACCCGTTGCACATCGTTTGGGTTTATACAAAATGAAAACCGAAATTGAGGAGGCGGTCATGAAACACAACGTCCCTGACATGTATAAACTTATCAATGAGAAACTTGCAAGTTCAAAAGAAGCCCGTGAAAAATATATCGAAAGTTTTATTAAACCGATTAATAAACGATTGGATGATGCCGGTTTAAAATATAAAATAAAAGGTCGAACAAAAGCAATATCATCCATTTGGACAAAAATACAAAAACAAGGCGTAGGTTTTGAAAAAGTAAAAGATATTTTTGCTATCAGAATAATTTTGGACTCATCTCAGGAAAAAGAAAAGTCTGATTGTTGGAGTGTTTATTCAATCATCACCGACATGTACACGCCCGATGCACGCCGAATGCGAGATTGGATTTCGCGTCCGCGCTCAAGTGGTTACGAATCTCTGCACGCTACAATTCTCGGTCCGGCAGACCGTTGGGTGGAAGTTCAAATTCGTACCGAACGAATGGATGAAATTGCCGAAAACGGACCTGCGGCACATTGGCGTTACAAAGAAAAAGGTAAATCCGAAAACTCAAACTGGCTGGCTCACATGCGAAATGCCCTCGAACACCCGGATTTATTTTCGACTGACGAAGAACTTTTGCAAAAAATTCAATCCAACGAAATCTATATTTTCACGCCCGCAGGTGAGCTTAAACGTCTTGAAAAAGGCTATACCGTTTTGGATTTTGCATACACCATACATTCAAATTTGGGCGAAACTTGTGTGGGAGCCGAAGTGGACGGACAGTTCAAACCAATATCTTACACACTCGAAAACGGTCAAACCGTCAAAATTAAAACCTCAAAATCGCAAACACCAAATGAAGAATGGCTCAAAATTCTAAAAAGCTCCAAAGCCCGATTAAAACTCAAGCGTGCTTTGAAAGAAATTGAATTCAAGTATGCAGAAATTGGTAAGGAATTGGTAAAGAAAAAGTTAGAACAACTCAACATCCCGTTCGCGGACCAAACGATTGAGAGATTGATGCAAGAGTTCGGAGCTAAACACCCTATTGAACTTTATCATAAGTTTGGCGAAGGTAAAATAAGTCCGTTGAAAATAAAACCTGCATTAGAATCTGAAACCAAATACGTAAAAGAACAGGATGAACCCCCTGTCGAATTGCCGGACGAAGTTGAGGATACAACACCGACAGGCGGAGATTTCATCCTGATTGACAAGAATTTAACAACTGTTGATTATCATTTTGCAAAATGTTGTAACCCTGTTCCGGGAGATAAAATTTTCGGGTTCGTAACGGTATCGAAGGGAACAAAAATTCACAAAGATATTTGCCCGAATGCCTCTGATTTGAAAGACCGTTATCCGTATCGTGTTATCCCGGCGCGTTGGAATATTTCCTCCGAAAACAGAACCGCTTTTATTGCAGAATTTATTATCAGCGGCGAGGACAAAAAGGGCTTGTCGGCAGAAATCAGCAACTTGATAACCAATGAACTTGGGTTTAAGTTAAGGGCTATTTCATTCAGTGTAAATAAGAAGAATCAATTTTCCGGGCGCATCAGTATTGAAATCAGGCAAAATACTGAATTGGACAGAATTGTAGAAGCATTAAAACGAAAACCATACATCCATTCAATTAAGCGCAATTAAAAATTGATAATTTGAAAATTTGAAAATTTGAAAATGTGCTAATTTGAAAATGATGTAACTAAATCCGTGAAAATCCGTGTCATCCGTGTCATCCGTGTTCCTATTTTTCAGCAAAAAAGACATTTGAAAATGTGTTAATTATTTGGTCTGCGATGTTTTATATAAGATATTGATTTATTGTAAATTATATTTGAAAAATTTTTAGATTAGAAAATAGATTGTAACAAATTTGAATTAAGCAGAATGATACTAATCTAAGGTCTGATTTCTAAAATCAACCGTAGTATAAAACGAATTACAAACAATAGTTTTAAAATCCCCCGTAAAATTTTATCAATATTTATAATAATTATTTTATATATTTGCAAATCCATTTATAAAACAGAATCTTATGAATATCAAAAACTCTTTTTGGAAAGTGCCTACGTTTATAGCTATAATAAGCGGCACTATGCTGTTATCTAATTGTAAATCAGATAACGGAAAATCAGATACAGATACTCTAAAAAAGGACAGTATCACGACTCATGTTTCTCAAACAGAAACGTTTTATTCTATGCCTTCGCCCTCCGATATTGCAGCATTACTTGTTGATAATACCGAAATGACATTTAATAAATCGTTTTTAAACGCCCCTGCAAATGCCGAAAAATACAATACTGATTTAAAATTAGCGTTGAATCTCGGAATTTATACTGCTGACTTAAGTTATGCTAGTTATTTTGAACAAATGCAAATCAGTCAGGAATATTTCGGTGTTACCAAAAAAATGTCCGAACAACTTGGCATTACAAATGCTATCGGAGAAAATCACATCAAAATGATTTCCGAGAAAAAGCTCACAAAAGAAGCAATGACAAAAATTATCAACGAAACTTTCATGAACGCCGATGCATATTTGCAAGAAAATGACCGCCGAGATGTCATGACAACTATTTTATACGGCGGTTGGATTGAAGCCCTTTACCTCGCTACCGGTAATACAAACGGTTCACACACAGCAAAGCCCGACCTCACACTACGAATTACCGACCAAGCTATTGTTCTTGAAATATTAGAAAAATTATTTGAAACTGCCAAAGACGAAAACGTTAAAGCTTTGCAAACAGATTTGGCTAAAGTGAAGGAAAATTTTGCAAAAATCAATGAAAAAATGAATGCAGAAAATTTTAAAGCATTTTGCGACATTATTAAGGAACTTCGTACAAAATATACCGTATAATTAAACAAGGAAAATAAATCAATATGAAACACGTAAAATATTTAATTGCCGTAACATTATTACTCACGATGTTCACGCAACTCACTAAGGCTCAATGTCTTGATTTTGCAAAAGACAAAGGTTTTGCAGCACTTGACACGACAAAATTCGTTCCGGAAGGTCGTCTTAACGCTGTGCCGCTGAGCGAAGGAGACATGTTTGATGTTTACAAACCTTTTTTTCGCGGTCGCAAATATAAAGTTGTAGTTGTAGGGGCAGACAATATGCCTAAACTAAATTTTAAAGTCTCTAATTTTCAGCGAGAAGTTCTGTATGACAGCTCTAAAGGCGGAGGCAACGGCTGGGAATTTACTTCGGAGACCAATCAAAACCTTATCATATCGGTTGAAGTTCCTGCAAGCTCAAGTGCAAACCCCAAAACAGGTTGCATTGCCGTAATCGTGGGGTTTGTAGAATAAAATTTGTGAAATCTTTAATTAAATTTTGCAGAATTAAATTTAGTTTTTACATTTGCACTCCGTTTTAAGGAAGGACTTATAGCTTAATGGATAGAGCATCTGGCTACGGACCAGAAGGTTGGGGGTTCGAGTCCCTCTAAGTTCACCGACACACCTTGCACAGCATAACGCTTTGCAAGGTTTTTTATTGATATATTGAAACAAATTCGATTGAATAAAGGGTTATAAAACAGTAATTTAGCATCTTCCTAAAAATATTTTTCAACAATTTATCAAAAAGCTTTTGTATTAAATTTTTAATTTCATACCTTTGGGCTTGACTTTTTAATAGAAAAGTCTTATTCATTTTATTAATTAAAAATTTTTTAATCATGAGAAAACATCTATTGACAATGACGATGGCTTTTCTTGTTGTGTTCGGGTTGAACGCACAGAAGGGGACAAACATCGGATTTAGCGCGTCAAGCACGGCTAAAAAAGCAAAACAAATTGAAGTAAGTAAGGGTGTCTTCGGAGAAGCTACCCAGTTCGGACTAAAAGCATCGCTCACCTCACAAAAAGGTAAAGCTGCTTTGAGCGAAGGCTTTGAAGGTACTTTCCCGCCCGATGGCTGGAAAGTTATTAACGGCGGAGATGCGAACACTTGGACCGGTGACGGAGCTTATTCTCCTCACTCCGGGACAAAAACCGCTCAAATCATGTATTCGACCGCCGCACATGATGACTATTTGATTACACCGGCTCTTGATGTACAAGCCGGAAACTCAACATTTAGTTTTTTCGCGCAAAACACAGATGCAGATTATCTCGAGCCATTTGACATTATGATTTCAACAACCGGTAATGCAGAAGGCGATTTCAGCTTGTTACAAGCAGAAGATGACCCGGGAGTTACATGGTCACAAATCACTGTGGATTTAAGTGTTTATGAAGGATCAGTTATCTACTTAGCCTTCTATTCTTCTACTACAGACAGGTGGCGTTTGCAGATAGACGATGTTACCGGACCTGAAATTTATGTACCTTCTGCTGACGCAGAAGCCGTTTCTGTAAATTTCATGGATATATATGGTGTTGATGCAGTGGTTACTCCCGAAGCCGAAATTGCAAATAACGGTGCCGGAGAAATGACTGTTGATGTTACAGTAGTAATTAACGACGGTGCATCTGATGTTTATGATGAAACCTATTTGTCTGTAACAGTTGCTGCTGGAGAAAGCACAGTTGTTGCATTTTCCGATTGGATTGCTGTTGAAGGAAGTTTCGATTACCTTGTAACCGTATCAGACCCCGGAGGAGATTTTAATCTTTCAAACAATGAAATAATGGGATCATTTTCGGTTTATGCCGGCTGTGAGCACGAACTTGTTTTGGTAGATACTTGGGGTGACGGTTGGAATGGAAACGTTATTTCTGTTATCGTAGATGGAAATACTGTCTTAGACCAAGTTGGTATGGCAAGCGGTTCTGATGCTTCTTATTTTTTCTTTGCGGAAGAAGGTGCGAGCGTACAAGCTGTATATGAACAAATCGGAACTAATTACGATGAATGTGAATGGACAGTGTTCAACCAAAGAGGCGAAGAAATCATTACAGGTTCCGAAGCTGCACCTGCATCTTATGATCAAACAGCTTCCGGCGGATGCTCACTATCTGATGACCTCGCAGTTTCAGCTGTTTTCCCAACAGGTTTAGATGGTATGTTTTCATACACTCCTGCGGCTTACATTTCGAATATCGGAAGTAATGATGCCTCAAATTACAATGTAGAAATCGTAATTACTGATGACATGATGAACGAAGTTTACCGTTCGGATGTGGATGTTACGGACATTATCATGGTAGGAGGTGACTATTTTGTGGAAATGACTGCAAATTGGACTCCGGCAACTGAAGGAGACTATGTTGTTTCTGCTATTTTGACCTACGGAACTGATGCAAATTTGGCAAACAATGAAATCAATGACAATATAACAATCGTTGATGGTTTACTTTGGGGTCAAAACATAGACGTAACAGGTTCAACAAATGGTATTATTTCAACTGATTTTGGCGGCATTCCCGGAT
>DYOJ01000514.1 GCA_020720705.1 Acetofilamentum sp. | reverse complement strand
GACCTGCATTCGTCCGTAGGACAATGTAGCGTCATTTCAAAATTGACATGATACTGGTATATTTCACAAAAAAGTGACTGCTAAAAAAAAGTCCTTAGCAGAATATCAGCTATGAGTTTGTATTGTTTAGACGTGAGTTCGAAATAAAATAAACTGTAATTATTTGGCAAAGAGAATATTACAAATTTTCAAACTGTTGGTTATTCGGTGATTTGTTTAATTGTTTAAAAAAAAGTCTGAAAACCGGACTATTTATACTGCCATCGGGAATAAATTGTAATTACAAACTGCAATAGGTTACTTATTATCAAGTATTTATAACAATATAAACCCTCAACTTTAAACCGTAAACAGTATAGTTAAACTTTAAACAAATAAACGATTAAACATATAACCAAAATGATTCTTAAATACTGAAAATAAACTAATTATAATATAATCTTATTACGAACTCAGGTTTTAGAACAAGTCCTTCACCTTATCGAAAAAACTTTTTTCGCCGCCTTTTGTTCCGGGTGTAAAGTTCGGAGATTCGGCAAGTTTTTCGAGCATCTTGCGTTCGTCTTTGGTTAGAGTTATCGGTATGTGTACATTTACTTTGACCAATAAATCGCCTCTTCCGTATTGTCCGTAGCTTGGTAAGCCTTTTCCGCGCAGACGCAAAACTTTGCCTGCCGGAGTTCCGGGTGCAATTTTAATTTTCACATCTCCCTCTAAGGCAGGCACTTCAACAGATGTTCCTAAGACAGCATCCGGAAAACTGACATTTAAGTTGTAGAGTAAATCTTCACCTTCTCGCATCAAATATTGGTGCTCAGCTTCTTCAAAAGCAATTATCAAATCGCCGTTTACGCCGCCTCTGCGCGGAGCATTGCCCTTGCCTTCTTCGCGCATTTGCATTCCTTCCGAAACGCCGGCAGGGATATTAATGGTAACGACATCTTCGCCTTTTACAATGCCTTCGCCATAACAAACGGTGCATTTTTTGGTGATTATTTTGCCTTCGCCGCCGCATGTGGGGCAGGGTGCCGTGGTTTGCATACGTCCGAGAAGGGTGTTTTGTATGCGTGTAACTTGTCCGTGTCCGTTGCAAGTTGAACAAGTTTGAAACGATGACGAATCTGCTGCTCCGGTTCCGTTACAGGTTGTGCATGCGACATATTTTTTTAGTTTGAGTTTTTTTTCGGCACCGTTTAGAATCTCTTCGTAAGTGAGTTTCACCGTTAAGCGAAGATTTGAACCTTTGTTTACATGCTGTCCGCGCCCGCCGCCTGCGCGATTTCCGAATCCTCCGAAACCAAAATTTCCGAAAATATCGCCGAAATGAGAGAAAATATCGTCCATAGACATTCCGCCGCCGCCAAAACCGGAGCCGCCGTCAAAGGCTTGGTGTCCGAATTTGTCATATTTTGCCCGCTTATCATCGTTGCTTAAAACTTCATACGCCTCGGCAGCTTCTTTAAATTTGTCTTCAGCTTGTTTGTCGTCCGGGTTTTTATCGGGGTGATATTGAATCGCAACCTGCCTGTAAGCTTTTTTAATATCTGCCTTTGAGGCTGTTTTCGGAACGCCGAGTATTTCGTAATAATCTCTCTTTGCCATAATTTCTTTGATTTATTTCGGTCTTGTTTTTCAAAATCTAAATTATTCGCCAACGATTACTTTTGCAAATCGAACGACTTTTTCGTTAAGTAAGTAACCTTTCTCTATAACATCCACAACTTTACCGCATAATTCTGCATCCGGTGCAGGAATTTTTGTCAGTGCCTCGTGAATGTCAGGGTCGAACGCCGCACCTTTTGCGTCCATTTCTTTGATACCGCGTTGTTTTAAAAATTCAACGAATGTTTTGTGTATCAAGTTTATACCTTCAATAACAGGTTCTACATCTTTGGTGTTTTCCATTGATTTTTGTGCGCGTTCAATATTATCAACTACCGGCAAAATATTTACCAAAATCTCTTCGCCGGCTGATTTTATCAAATCCATACGTTCTTTCAGTGTTCGGCGCCGATAATTGTCATACTCTGCAACAACTCGCAAATATTTATCATTCAATTCGTTATATTTTTCTTCCCAAGTCGGTTCTTTAGTTACAGTTTTGTCTTCCGATTCGGAAACCGGCTCGTTCGGAGCATTTTCTTCAACAATTTGTTGTTCTTCGGACACGTTCTCGTGTTCTAAGGCTGTCGTTTTGTCTGAATTATTGTCTTTTTCTTTCATTTTTGACAGATATTTTGTGATTTTTTTGATATTCATATTTCACCCCAAGTAAGCCAAATAATTTGCCAATTCTGCGGATGCGACAAATTGTCAGCAAAGTTTAAGTTTTTACTGCCATTTTTTTATTTCAAACTGACAACATTTTTCGGGGATTTATTTGTAGTTTTGCGAATTAATAAATTATGAAGTTTTCAGCTATTGCCGGCAATGCGCATGTTAAAAAGAAATTGGTATCTACCGTAGATACCGGCA
>DYOJ01000513.1 GCA_020720705.1 Acetofilamentum sp. | reverse complement strand
AGCACATTATCACATCAACACATCATCAAATCAATAAATCAACATTATGTTTAGAAAAATATTATCTCTCGGAATAATTGCATCGACTCTACTGTTTGGATGCTCAAGCGAATCTGAAAAAGAAAAAGATACGCTAAATATAGGCGGAACAGCTTTTCGTAAAGGCGATTTAATGACAGAGGATGTCAATTTGGGCGAGATGGCTGAATTTAACAGCGATGCACCCGGCACAAGTGTTAAACTCGACCGCTCGTTTGAGAATGCTCCGCCTATGATTCCGCATAACATCGACGCTTTTTTACCTATAACATTAAAAACGAACTCGTGTGTTAGTTGCCACATGCCGGAAATTGCTGCTGCTATGAAGGCAACACCACTGCCACAATCACACATGACGGATTATCGTCCGGACATAGCAAAAACCGACGGAAAATATGCCGCCGCACCTGAAGGTACCGTTGTTAAAAAAGATTTGAAAGGTAAACTCAGTGCGACACGCTACAATTGCAACCAATGCCATGTGCCACAAACCGATGCTACGGTTATGCTCAAAAATGTGTTTGAAGCAGATTATCGCGTTGAAAAATCGAAATCAAGTTCAAATTTGAATGATAACATTACGGAAGGCGTTAAATAATATATTTTCACACAGTTAGATGCAGAAAATTGGAATTTTTGTCAGTATAATTTTAATCGTTGGATTTGCAAAAGCTCAAAAGATTGAGCCAAAACTTACATTGCACGCATCAGGCGGAGTTTACGATTTTTATG
The DNA here is from genome assembly GCA_020720705.1 of Acetofilamentum sp. Taxonomy (GTDB): domain Bacteria; phylum Bacteroidota; class Bacteroidia; order Bacteroidales; family JAADGE01; genus DYOJ01. The sequence continues at coordinate 1,709 of DYOJ01000513.1, read as the reverse complement.
TTGAAGCTAAAACGCTTTATGCCGCAACTGATGAGGGTTGCGTAGATATTTTCGACTTGAAAAACCATACGTTGATAAACAAAATCTTACTGCCGAAAATTACGGATTTTTCAGGAGAAAAAGTTGCACCAAAAATATACGCAATAGATAAAATCGACAATTTGATTTTGATAACCTCAGAAGGACAAGGCGGATACAGAGATATTTTTTTGTATCGAGATAAGAGACTTACGAAATTAAAATCTGCCGAAACCGACAAACTTATGGTTCACCGCGCAGTATTTGTAGATAAATATAATATACTTATCGGTTTGATGAGCAATGAGTTAATACTGTATGATTTCAATATAGACAAACAAAGCTACCGAATTCAGTTAGGCACATCGGTATTCTCGGATTTTACGCAAGGTACGTGCCGCGAACTCGCCGTAACCTGCGACGAAAGCGGGAAACTTCGACAAATAAACATCCGAAACGGCAAAATAATTCGCACATTTGAAGGTCAAAATCTGGATAAGGTTTACAAAACAGATTACGCAAAACACACGTTCCTCACAGGCGGACAGGACAGAAAAGTAGGCGTATATCGTTTATTTTCTGAAAGTTACAATATTAATTCCGACTTTTTGGTTTACGCTGTTGCTTTAAGTTCGGATGCCGCACTCGGTGCATATCAATGCAACGAACAAAACGAAATCAGAGTTTTTGACGTTGAAACTCGACAGGAAATTGCAATTCTATCCGGACAAAAATGCACTTTAACAAAAATATATTTTATTGATAATCAGACACTCGTATCGTCAAGCGAAGACAATGAAATTTTATTTTGGAAAATAAATTGATGTGCTGATTTGTTGATGAGAAGACATGATAATGAGTTGATTTTGATGATTAGTTAAAAAGATAAAAATATGAAGAACAGAATTAAGCCTTAAAAACTTTTGAAAGCAAAAAAAATGAATTTAATCAATATTCTGAAAAAAATATATAAAAATCAACAAATCAGCACATTGTCAAATTAATATTATGAATATTTCCGGCATTATTGTACAAACGACTCCTCAATATTTATCCGAACTCGTTGAAATTTTGAAACATACAGAATTTTGCGATTATCATTTACACGACGACATCGGACACATCATTGTAACAGTTGAAGGCAAAGATACAGGCGAAGAAATTGAGAAGTTAATGAAAATCAAAGCATTAGAGCATGTTATTTCTGCCGAAATGCAATTTTCATACAACGAAGAAGAAATTGAACTTTTGCAACGTAATTTGGAAACCGCAAAATCACCCGAATGGCTTAATGATGAAATGATTTCAGCCGAACAAATTGAATATCACGGCGATTTGAAAGACAAGAAAAGAAGAAACTAAGAACCTTTAAAAAATCTCGAACTTATTCAAAATTAAATTGTCGAAAATTCTGAATATCCAAAAATAATACCTACTTTTGCAGTCCGAAAACGGTTTGTAGCTCAGTTGGTAGATCACGTGACTCTTATCATGAGGTCGAGGGTTCGATCCCCTCCGAACCGACAGAAAATCAAGCGATTAACAAAATTGAGATTGTTAAAAATCTTTTTCGCATACAAATTGCTTGCAAACATTAATGTAGTAAAATAAGAAGGCTTCAAGCAATTGAAGCCTTTTTTATATTTTCCTCATTTGGAATAAAAACTGTTTTTCTTAAAATTCACCCCCGC
>DYOJ01000512.1 GCA_020720705.1 Acetofilamentum sp. | reverse complement strand
AACTCCGCCGAAAATCGCCAAAAAAACCGGAGGACGGAGTGTAAAATTATGGAATGATCATACTTAACTGTTTATCTATCAGATTAATACTTCTTGGCTTAAGTTTCGTGTTTGATTAATTCATATATGTGGTTATCCAAAAAGTTGTTTGTATGAATTGTTTTAAATATAAGATATAGATATTCAGCAACTTAGACATCAAAAATGCAACAAAAAACACTTTTCTCACCGACCTCTGCAATAATTTTTTTTCATAATTAAAAAAAATGATATTTTTGAGGGTAAATCTTTACAAAAATAGTTATGTTAAGAATCCTATCCTTTTCAGTTGTTCTGTTTTTCCTTGCAAGTGCTTGCGGAACAGACAGTAGCAGTTCAGATACTGCAAACGACACAAGTTCCGAAGTTACAGATTCTGATGAAAATTTACCCGTTATAGAACCGATAAAAGCAAATACAATAAGCGGAGTGTTTTATATTATTAACGTTTCAGCCTTTGAGAATCAAGAAGATGCATCAAACGAAGTTAGAAAAATGAGAAAAATCCATGTAAAATGTAATTATCTTTGGATTCCCGATTTTGGAACTCTCAGCGGAAAAAAATTATGGTCTGTTTTTCTCGGACCGTTTGAAAACGAATTCGATTGTTTAAAGTATTTATCTGATTATCAAAATAATGACAAGAATGCTTACGGCGTACTTGTTGCACAATATCCGACACGTTTTACCTTTCACAGTGTGCTGGATCGCCGTACGGATAATGTGAAAAAATTTGGAATTGTTATCTATTCTACCAAAGCCGACGAAGAGGCGTATGCTGCTGAAGGCGGCGAAGATTGGGGCTTCTTTGTTAATGAGGTTCAAATGTATTTCGAAAATAATTATTCCCAAGAAACATTTGTTGAAACAATTAAATCTGAATTATTTACAGACGCCGAACATAAATCTGTAGTCGAAAAATCAGGAGCCGAGAGGTTCGGATACATTTTGGTGAAAGGAAATGCATATAGATTCATACCACATGATTTGCCGGATAGTGTGGTGTCGCAAATATGCGACTTTTTCGGACTTGTAAAAGTAGATATGTACGGAGAAGAAGGTTGCTGAAAACATGATAAAAAAGGAACGTAACTCTTTGATTGTCAATTCTACAATTCATTTTGTAGCCTCATTTTTGATTGCACAAATTTTTCTGATACTAACGACTTGGCTCATGGCAAGAATCATGGACATTCCATGTGGTATCACCGATAATAAACTTGCGTTTCGCATTCCGAATAACTCATACCTTTGGACAAACATGAGCATCATTGCCACGCTCGGATTCCCCGCATTGGCAGGCTATGGCATGTCGTATGTTGCACGTGCCTTATACGGACGCGCTCGCAGACGTAGTTCAAATTTGAAACTTTTTTTGGTTTGGCTTAGTTTGCATTTTAATGTTCTCTTTTGGGGAAATTGGATTACCGGACTTATCACACAATCCGGATTCGTTATTTTTTTAAATTGGATTTATGCTCCGCTTTGGATGCAAATAGTTATACCGGTGGGCGGATTGGTTCTGCTCAACAGACAATTTCAATATACTTTATACGCTATGGTACAAACCGCTCCGGGTCGAGCGTACGTGGTAAAACCTCTACAAAAAAATTACAAAAAAGCAGTTGCGCTTAAGCCATACTTTTTCGGAAGTTTATTCTTAATGCTCACCGGAATACCTGCATATTCGTTTGTCGAGTTCATCTTTTTACCGCTGTATTTACTTAATTTACTCGGTATTTTGCAATATATTGACGAAGAAGAAGTTAAACTTGTAAAACATAGTCAAATATTCAAACCTGATTATCTGTTGCTTATTCCTGTTATTATTATTCCAATAATCTTAAACCTTTTATAGATATGAATATTTTAAAATTCTTAAAAACTAAATATTTTCAACAAAATGATCCTATCCGCTTTGTTATCAATGCGATAGGGCTTGCGCTTTTATGGTTGGTATTTTATGGCTTATTGAGAGATTTTGCTTTTGTAAATGATTTTTATGAGTTTGGAGTCCGCGAGTTTACAAATTTTCTATTGGTGAGCACAGAAGGTTTTTTAAATTTATTTGGCTATGAAACAATATCTTACGGCAAAATCGTTAAAATTGTGGATACTCCGGGTATTTATTTGGATCGTGGTTGTTTGGCGCGTAACCTTATGGGCTTGTACGTTGGGTTTGTGCTTGCATATCCGGGAATGATAAAGAAAAAATTGTGGTTTATTCCTTTCGGCTTAATAGTCATTATAATCTTGAATATCATGCGTTTAGGGGGTATGGCAATGATACTCGTATGTTGTCCCGAGCATGTGGACATCAACCATCATTATGTTTTCAAAATTGTGGTTTTCGGTGCAATATTTATCCTTTGGTATTTTTGGATATTTAAGATGAATTCTCAAAAAATAAATCCTGAAATTCCAAATACAACTTCTGCTGTATAA
>DYOJ01000511.1 GCA_020720705.1 Acetofilamentum sp. | reverse complement strand
AATTATCACTATCGGTGTCGCTTATTTGTTTCAACTTTTCAGGATATAAATAATCACATTGTTTACCACTACTTCGTTAGATATTAGAATTTAGACGTTAGATATTAGACTCAAATCACTCAATTCCAATTAGTTACAATCAATCTTACCAGCAGAAAAGTTATCAAATCTAATTTGTTGTGAATCAGTATCTTACAAAAATAAATAACGAACTATTGTAATTTCATAAAATATAAAAAAAATGAGAGCAACTCCACTCGACATAGAACATGATTTATTGTTACGTTTACGCGAAAAATATTTCTACAAACCTGAAAATGTCTTATGCGTGAGCGCAGGGGAATATGTTTTAACACAAAACCATGAAAATCATAGACTTTACATGGTATCGTCCGGACTGCTTGCCGGATATTTGGATAACGACGAAGGCGAGAAACTCGAAGTTTTCCGTTGTGAGCAAAATATGTTTGTCGGGTTCTATAGTTTTTTTTCAAAATCGTTTATGGCTTATGCCGATGTTATCGCAATTGAAGACAGTTGTTTGCAATACATTGATTATGAGAAACTTGACAACATTCAATACCGCACTTTGTTAGAAGATTTTGTACCTGTAATTTTACACGAACTCTCTGTCCGACAATTGCTTGCGAAACACAACATGGACGAAAAAGAATCAGCATTAAAACGTCTCTACGAACGTGCAAAATTAGAAACACTCGGACAATTGGCAAGCGGTTTGGCACACGAATTGAACAATGCCATCGGCGTTATGAACGGCAACTCCGAGTGGATGGCAAAAGAAATATCGGCATATATCGAACAAAACGAAAAAAATGATGTCTTTACAATATTCAGAACAGCATTAGAAAACGGACAAACCATTACCAGCACAGACCTTCGTGAAAAGAAAAAAGCAATCGAAAAGAAAACAGATTTATCGCCGTCCATAGCACGCAGACTTGCGCTGCTCGGATTTGATGAAAAGCAATGTGCAGAGCTCAAATCAGCCGGAGACATTAAAAATCAGTCAGAACATTTGTACTACTTTTGGGAGATGGGCGTAGCACTTCACGATATGCAAGTGGCTGCAAAACACGCAGTTCACGTTCTGAGTTCAATCAAACAATTGAGCGTACACGACCGCGAACGAGAAGATATTTGTATCAACGAGACCATACAAAAAGCACTGACTTTACTAAAAAAAGTTATCGGAAAAATAAATGTAAAATATTCACCGTCAAAACCGCTCACCCTCACGGCAAGTGCCGGAGAATTGGTGCAAATTTGGATAAACCTCATAAAAAATGCCTGCGAAAGCCTCAACAATGCAGAAACATCAAAACCTCTGATTACGATTGAAGTCTCAGACACCGAGCATGATATACTGGTAAAAATTTCGGACAACGGTCCGGGAATTCCCCAAAATTTGACAGATAAAATTTTTCAACCTAATTTTACCACCAAAAAGGACGGACTGACATTCGGTTTAGGCTTAGGCTTATCAATCGTTCAAAAACTTACGGAAAGTTACAACGGTTCTATTGAGGTTTGCAGTAAACCGGGAGAAACGATTTTTACTGTCAGATTTCCTAAAAATTAAAAATTGTAGAAAAATCATATAAAAATGGACAAATTAGTTATTATTTGCGTTGATGATCAACGCGAAGTACTCACAACACTGCTTAAAGACTTAAAACCTTTTGAAGATTATGTCAATATTGAAGCCTGCGAAAATGCAGAAGAAGCATTTGACGTTTTGGACGAAGCAGATGCAGACGGCAATTATGTTGCACTCGTTATATCCGACCACATTATGCCGGACAAAAACGGTGTCGAATTTTTGTGTGATTTACATAAAGATAATCGCTTTGTGCATACAAAAAAAATCTTGCTCACCGGGCAGGCTACACATCAGGATACTATCGAAGCGATAAACAATGCCAATATTCAAAAATACTTTGAAAAGCCTTGGAAATCAGCAGTTTTAGTCGAAACGATTAAAATAATGCTTACCCAATTTATCATCGAAACAGGGCTTGAATATTCCGATTACTCGGCTGTTTTACATCAACCAACCTTATTTTCGATGCTTAAAAATAAATAATTTTCGTTTTATTAAAAAAAAACAAAATATCTTTGCGTTTTTGACAGAACGATAAGTCTGTCAAAAACGCAATTTTTATTAGATTTAAGACCTGAGCATACAGATAACAGACTATTAAAAATTAAATTACAGTTAATAAAATTATACGACCGGCGGGAAAAAATTGAGATTTAGATTTACTTTAATTAACTGATATTATAATATTTGAAACTATTTCAAGCCTCAACAATAAGCCATAAACAGTCTAAAAAAAATGAAACACTCACTCCTAAGATTTTTGTATCGCAAGTGAATGATTACAATGTGAACCGACTCTATACTATCATCGGGGATATCTTGAGATTTCGATTTACAGTAATTAACTGATAATCTATGACTTGTGTCAATTTTA
>DYOJ01000510.1 GCA_020720705.1 Acetofilamentum sp. | reverse complement strand
TTTTTTGGATTCTAATCGTCTAAGTATTTGGTTTTCTGTTTTGCACTCATAATTTGTTTGCACATTTTCCCGAATTTTTTGTCATTTTTACGTTTTTGCTCGTAGCTAATCTCTAATCGCATCCTTTCTTGTTCAAGTTTTTGATAGTTTTGAAAAGTTCCGACATCAATTTCACCTTTTTCCAAAGCAATTTTAACGGCACAACCAATTTCGTTTGAATGCGTGCAATTGTGAAACTTACAATTTTGGGCTGTTTCCGTGATTTCCCGAAATGTGTTTTCAATTCCGGTTTTATCAGTTGTTACCCCAATTTCTCGCATGCCGTGTGTATGAATCAGAATACATTTATGTTTTAAAATCACCAATTCACGATGTGTTGTTGTATGTTTTCCTTTTTTGGTTGTATTGCTTATCGTGTTGGTTTCAAATCTCTCATTTCCAATCAGTTTATTGATTATTGTAGATTTTCCGACACCCGAAGAACCTAAAAAACAATAGGTTTTTCCATTTTCAAAATAGATGTAAATTGGTCAAATTTATCATTTTCAATCGTACTCAGCACGTATATCGGAATATTTTTGTGTCGAATCTTAAGTTTCTCAATAATTTCAACTAACTGATTATCTGTTATTAAATCAATTTTAGTCAATAAAACTGCCGGTTGGATATTTCCGGTATGTGTGATTGCCAAATATCGGTCAATCCTGTTCAAAATAAAATCGTTATCAACCGAAGTTGTAATGAAAGCCGTATCAATATTTGAGGCAATAATTTGCAAATCATCGCTATTGACGGCTTTTCTTGCAATAAAACTTTTTCGTTCAATGATTTCATTAATAATTGCCTGTCCTTCTGCGATTTCAGTTATTGCAACCCAATCGCCCACAGCAGGAAAATCAATTTTTGAAGATGCTGTAAACCTCAATTTTCCTGTAACTTGACATTCGAGTTCTCCGGACTTTGAAACGACTACATATCGTTCTTTATTTTCAATAATTACTCTTGCCGACTCAAATTCCGACAGGTTTTGTTCGTTCTTTTTTTGCTCAAAATATTCACAATAGCCAAATTCCGATAAATTCATCTTATATGGGTTTCTTATGTAAATAAATTAGTAAAACACTTATTTTCATCGCTTTGTGAGTAACACGGACATAAAGTCCGTGATATTTGGGTGTTTCCTGTGTCTATAAATTATATTTTAGTGATATTCAACAAATTGTAAAGACAAGTGGCACTCATCTCCGGAATAGTGAACATTAAAAGTGCTTTAAAGCTATGTTTGTTTGTTCATTCGTTTGTGTGTCAGAAAACTTGTCATGGTTGTTTTAAGGTTCAAATTCGAGTGTCGTAAGAATAGCCTCAACCTGACGAATTAAATTTCTTTTTGTTTTTTTTCCGCCGTAAACAAAACCGTCAACGGTTACAACTCTGTTGCGAATTGTATCAACGGTTGTATAACTCACGAACGGTCCGCCCAGAAATGCGCCTTCGGTTTTCCACAATCCACGCATTTCCACAGTATAGCGGTTATTTAACATAGACTCCTTGTAATGAATAGGTTGCATTATTTTTTCAGTCGTCATAAATGAGCCTTCTTTCGGTCCGGGAACATTGTGCATGGTTATCGAATCACGAATATACACCAGATTATTCAAATTAAAAGCGGCAGTATCGCTGTATGAATACTCCCAAATTAAAATTCCTTGAGTTGAAGTCGGCGTTTCCTGACTGAGCCAAACAAAACCGGTATCGGAAACATCCAATTTATACCCTGCCGGTACGGCAAGTTTAAGTTTGTATTTTTCAGATAATTGAGTTCTGATTTTTGGGTCTGTTAAATTTTTATAGGTAGAAACCAAGCGGTCTCGTTCGGCGGCAATAAAGCGATTGCGGATCACCTCGGCATTTCGTCCCAACAACTCAATAAATTCGTCAATATTACGAGCTTGAACTGTTATAACTATTTGAGGATTAGACCATTTATTGTATTTTACGCTGATATTTGATTTTTCGATATGGTCTCCGATGCTTACCAAAAAAAGATTTCGCTCGCGTTTTACAAGTGCTGAAAAAGCATCTAAGGGCATAAAATTATAGACGAACGAAGCTTCGGGTTGCGGCATCCCGAGCATCTCTTCTTCAAACACTTCACGCACCGCATTGCCTGGCTCGGCGTTCCATTTATCTTTTGCCATGACAATCATTACTCGCCCTTGTGTGCCTGTGGATTCGGGCGAAATCATCTTCGTATTATCGTCCGTGCAAGTACTGAAACCGAGCAGAACTATTGATAACATAAAAAACAAATACAGTTGGTTTACTCGTTGCATAGTATCTCAGAATTAAAAAAACATACAAATATACTGATTTTCATCAATTATTCATACATTAGTGAATATTTCGGACTATAGAATTGTGAGCAAACTGTATAACATTCATGAACGAACGCGCAACACTGTTTATAAATTAGAAAAGCGTCCGCGAATTAACCTGAGGAAATTCTA
>DYOJ01000509.1 GCA_020720705.1 Acetofilamentum sp. | reverse complement strand
TTAACAGATAATCTATTACTTGTGTCTATTTAAACCCTCAACTTTAAACCATAAACAGTATATCAGTCACAAGTTGCTTAATTCCAATTAGTTCCAATCAAAATTCAAATTTGAAATATTTTCCAATCTAATTTTCAATAAATCAACATCTTACATAAAACATAAACGGACTATTGTGTATAAAATAAAAAAATAAATGATTCGTGAGTCGGAAGTTTTATCTGTTTTAAGGAGTTCTACAAATTATTGATGTTTTTATGAATTTAAGTGTTTGTAAATCAATATGTTGTATTGAACGTCGTATAAGTAAAAAATATTTTACACAATTGTCTGTTTGTATTCAAATTTGATGTATTTTTACTCCTTTTTAATCGTATTACGAAAGACAAAGTAACATAAAATTGTTGAAAATGTCAAGAGAAAAAAAAATTTTCTAAAAAAATAGTTTTGTGCTGAAATCTTTATTTATTTCGCATCATATTTTTTATTAAAAACACATCAAATAAGGCATTAAGAAATATGCAAATTTCAAAGAATGAAGTAAAAAAAACAGCAGCCCCGAAGGGCGGAAAATCAAAGGGTCCCGTAGATAATTTGGAGCATCATCTGCATCCGGAATGGTGGAAGCGGATTTTCAATTCCATGTATCTAAAAACTGACGGAGACGTGGTGGAGGACAGCAAAATAACTCAAAGCGAAGTCGAATTTTTTGCTCGTTTGTTAGATATCAAAGAAGGCGAGAGCTTGCTTGATGTAGCTTGCGGGCAGGGACGGCATGTGATTGAGTTTGCCCGTTGCGGAAACTATGTTTTGTCCGGTATTGACCGCTCGCGCTATCTGATACAACGTGCAAAGTCGGTGTCAAAACGCAACGGTTACACCATAAATTTTAAGGAAGGAGATGCCAGAAAACTGCCGTATCCCACTGATAGTTTTGATTTTGTAACGATTCTCGGAAATAGTTTCGGTTACTTTGAAAGTGCCGAAGACGACCTCAAAATCCTCAAAGAGGTATTTCGTGTTTTAAAACCCAAGGGCAAGTTGCTGATGGATGTTGCAGACGGCAGTTATCTCAAAGATCATTTTACTTCCAGAACTTGGGAGTGGATTGATGACAAGCATTTTGTTTGTCGTGAACGGTCTCTTGCATCCGATAACGAACGCCTGATTTCTCGTGAGGTAATAACGCATACCGGCAAGGGCGTAATTGTGGACCAATTCTATGCCGAACGGCTTTATACCCGCGAACGTTTGTTCGATTTGTTAATGCGTGCAGGGTTTTCAAATACTGAGTTCCACGGCAATATTGGAGCTAATTCTGCTCGAAATCAAGACCTTGGTATGATGGAGAATAGATTTATCCTCACAACGCAAACTGAAAAAGAATGGTCTCCGAAAAAAATACGAACTGAAATGAAAAATATTGTCGTGCTTTTGGGAGACCCGACTTTAAGCGATACAGTAAAACCGGACGGTGTTTTCGACCAAGATGATTTTGATACCGTAAATAAACTCAAGCAGGCACTCGGAACTTTGCACAACTATAAATTTACATTTCTGGATAATCATACCAATTTGATTGCTGATTTGCTTAAAGTCAAAGGTAAGGCTGACCTTATTTTTAATCTCTGCGACGAAGGTTTCGGGAACGATTCTCGTAAAGAATTGCATGTCCCCGCAATTTTAGAAATGTTAAATTTGCCTTACACCGGCTCTACGCCTCAAACGCTTGCGTATTGTTTTGATAAATCTCTGATTCGCGGTATTGCTTCCGAAATAGGTGTGCCTGTGGCAGATGCGTTCATTATCACTGCCGAAGCCGATATTTACGAACTCAATATACCGTTCCCCGTTATTGCTAAGCCAAATTCCGGCGATGCAAGTTTTGGAATAACAAAAGAAAATGTTGCAGAAAATCTCGAGCAACTTGCCGATGCCATCTTGCGGTTACGTAAACAGTTTGGATATGACAAGCCGATTTTGGTTGAAGAGTTTTTGCCCGGTGCAGACCTATCACTCGGAATTATCGGTAATACGCACAATTACACCATTTTACCGATTATTGAGGAAGACTATTCCGGTTTGCCCGAAGGTTTGCCGCGTATTTGCGGATACGAAGCCAAATGGCTGCCCGATTCTCCTTATATGCAACAAATTAAATCCGTTAAAGCAAGCTTACTAAACGAAACCGAACAAGCAATTATCAACGACAGCCTGAAACTCGCCGAACGCTTGAATTGTAGGGACTATTGCCGTTTTGATTGGAGGTTGAATGAGCGCGGTGAACCCAAATTGCTCGAAGTTAATCCGAACCCGGGGTGGTGCTGGGACGGTCATTTGGCTAAAATGGCAAACTTTGCAAGTATTGACTATGCTCAAATGCTTCAAGCCCTTCTCGGTGCGTCCGAAGCTCGTCACACTTTGATGTCCAATGGTGTAAGTGCTGTTATTTAATCTTTGTAAGAAAACTCAGAACTCATTGAAATACTTAATGTTATAGTGATATTTCTAC
>DYOJ01000508.1 GCA_020720705.1 Acetofilamentum sp. | reverse complement strand
TAAGTTACTGATTTATTGCAAATTATATTAGAAAATTTCTAAGTTATGAAAAATGATTGTAACTAATTGAAATTTAGCAACTTGAGTCTAATTTCTAATATCTAACGTCTAAATTCTAACGAAGTATTGTAAAAAAAACACAACAAAATACATCAACCCAAATTTCGTATAGCAAGAATAGGACATTTTGTATATATTTGAGCGATTTTTGTTAAAAAAATTTTGAAATCAATACAGTCTAAAAAAATCAGATAAATGAAAACAGCACTCGTAACCGGAGCAAGTTCCGGCTTTGGCGAAGCAATTGCCGAAATGTTGTCAAAACACAACTATAACCTTATTTTGACGGCGCGAAGAGGCGACCGGCTTTCAGCTCTAAAGTCAAAAATTGAAGCGGAATCGGACGTTCAAGTGCACACGCTCGTATTCGATATTCAGAGCAATGCCGAAACAGAAAAAGCATTTAACAGCCTTCCTGTTAAGTTTCAAAGTATTGATTTATTGGTAAATAACGCCGGCTTGGCAGCAGGTATGGACACCTTTGATACCGGTAAAATCGAAGATTGGGATGCCATGATTGATACCAATGTCAAAGGATTGCTCTATATTTCGCGTTTAGTTACCCCATGGATGGTAGAGCGCAAATCCGGACAAATTATCAATATCGGGAGTATAGCCGGGCGACAAGTTTACCCGAAAGGCAATGTTTACTGTGCAACAAAATTTGCCGTTGAAGCACTTACTCAAGCCATGCGTATTGATTTGCTTCCGCACGGCATTAAGGTAAGTTCGGTAAGTCCGGGCAGTGCCGAAACTGAATTTTCATTGGTCCGATTTGGAGATGCAGATAAAGCAAAAGCTGTTTACAACGGTTATAAACCGTTGAACGCTAACGACATAGCAGAAACTGTCGAATTTATTATTACACGCCCCTGCCATGTTAATATCGGCGATATTCTTATCACACCTGTTGCTCAAGGCGATACGATGAATTGGTTTAAAGGCTAAAACGGTGATAATTCTCACCAAAAAAGATGTTCTTTATCAGATGACATTTTTTTCGATATATCGAAAGTAAACTCTAATTTCGCAGTCAAAAATATATCCTATGAAATTAGTTAAACTATTGATATCCATTGTTATACCACTGATAATTTTGCTGATTCCGGCAAGTGCGTTCCCGATTGAGGGGCTAACTGTTGTCGAAAAACGAGTTATCGCATTATTTGTTTTGGCAGCTTTATTCTGGATTTTAGAGCCGATTCCGATATATGCAACCTCGGTTTTGATAATTGTTCTGGAACTTATAATGTTGTCCGATAACGGTTTAGTGTTTTTTACAAACTCGGAAGGCGTTGAAAACTTCGGAGAATTATTAGGATACAACTCAATTTTCGCAACCTTCGCATCACCTATTATATTACTGTTTTTGGGCGGATTTTTTCTCGCTATGGCAGCAACAAAATTTCGTCTCGACCAAAGCCTTGCGCGCATAATGCTCAAACCGTTCGGCTCAAAACCCGTTTATGTAATGCTTGGTTTGATGCTGATTACCGCTGTTTTTTCAATGTTTATGAGCAATACGGCTACAACAGCGATGATGCTCTCAATATTGGCACCCGTGCTTGCCCTGTTTCCGGACGGCGATAAAGGCAAAATTGCATTTGCATTGAGCATCCCGGTAGCGGCAAACATCGGAGGCATGGGAACGCCGATAGGAACACCACCCAATGCTATAGCACTCAAATACTTAACCGGTGAAAACAGCATCAGTTTCGGAGAATGGATGAGTTTTGGAGTACCTATTGTAATTGTATTATTGTTAATATCTTGGCTGATAATTAATTTTATGTTCAAGGCAGAAACAAAGTCAGTTATCCTAAAAATAACTTCTAAACCGGTTAAAAATATTAAGGCAAAAATTGTTTATATCACCTTTATAGTAACAATTTTACTTTGGCTCACAGATTTTTTGCACGGTATGAACTCTTATGTCGTTGCAATGATACCTGTTGCCGTATTTTCGGCATTAGGAATTATCAACAAAGAAGATTTAAAAAAAATGAGTTGGGATGTGCTCTGGTTAGTCTCCGGCGGGATAGCATTGGGTTTGGCGATGGAAAAAACCGGGCTTGCAGCCCACTTGGTAAGCAGTATTCCGTTTGAAACTTTTGCCCCCGTTGCGATACTCATTGGCGGTGCATTGCTTACTTTGGTTATGTCAAATTTTATGTCTCATACAGCAACCACAAATTTACTCTTGCCCATATTAGCAGCTCTGGGTGCATCTATCGAAAGTTTGAATGCCATCGGAGGCATAGTGGTGCTTGTGCTTGCCGCAACCCTGACTTCGTCCGTCGGGATGTCTTTGCCTATCAGCACACCGCCCAATGCGCTTGCACATGGTACCGGTGCCGTTAATACAAAAGATATGGCACGTTTCGGCATAATTATCGGCTTAATCGGGGTAATTATCACTATCGGTGTCGCTTATTTGTTTCAACTTTTCAGGATATAAATAATC
>DYOJ01000507.1 GCA_020720705.1 Acetofilamentum sp. | reverse complement strand
AATTTTGAGGGAATCCAAAAAATATCATATTTTGCAAAAAAAATATACAATAAAGTATGTCATACAAATCTTTGATTTTTGTCGCATTTTTTTATGTCTTTTTTGGGGTGTCGTTCGAGATATTTGCTCAAAAAGAAAAATATCGGATTGCTGTGCGCTCCGGATTCAATCTCGCACATTTAGAATATCTTACACCTGAAAAAGAACAGATTGTGAAAGATATACGTACACTTAAACCGGGAGTTTTGATTGGTATATCAGCAGTGGCAAGGTTGAATCCGGTGCTGGGTGTGAAGGCTGAACTCATTTATACACAAAAAGGTATGCGTACAGTGCAACCCGTTCGGATTGACCGTATTAGGTATAATTATGTTGAGCTTCCGATAACAGGCCATATCACTTCGTCGAATCTAAAAAAACAGTTTTGGGATTTTTTTGGCGGAGCTTATGCTTCCTACTGGACTGACGGTCAATACATTGTAAAATTTCGTGAGACCGGTCTGAAAACTAAAACACCGATAGACTTCAACAACGAATTTTATTCTTTCAACCGCGCCGACCTCGGATTTCTGGTCGGTTTATCATATTACTCAGCTTCACGAACATGGTGCTTCGATGTTCGATATGCACACGGATTCGCAAGTCCGGGACGTAAAGCCACCGACCCGACAGCGCACCGTGTTGCCACAATCGGAGCGGAATACATTTTTTTAAAAAAAGGACGATTATAATATCACAATGCAAATCTGTTGAATTTAACAATACTTCATTAGATTTTGGATTTTAGAGGTTAGATATTAGATTCAAGTTACTTAATTTCAATTAGTTATAATCACTTTTGGTAAATTAGAAGTTTTAGAGACTAATTTGCAATAAATCAGTATCTTATACAAAATATTGACGGACTATTGTTTAAAATCGCTATTTCAAAATTCTAACACAACATACAATAGCTATAAAAGTTTGTTAATCAAGATATTAATAAATATTTCTGTAAAAATTCGGAAAATAGGTTCATCAAAACACTCAGAAATTTGAGCGCAAAAAAAAGCTCGTAAGTTGAACTAACTTACGAGCCTGAAATGCTTTGCAACGGTAACCACAACTTTACGATTTCTATAATCGTTTTCGACTTTGGGTATAGGAATCAAAAATTTGCACTAAACAATGTAAAAAATACTTTTGCGATTCAAAACCCTTTACAGCTTTTTAGTTGAACTCACCTGTCTGCGTTTGTCTGTTAAGACTAAAATCACTGATTTAACAGTTTTAAACATGAAACCGAATGTGAAAATTTATTCAAAAATTCTACAGATTTATGTAATAGATTTATATTACAAATATACGTCAAGAAAAATTAAAAGTCAAGTTTTTGGCAGAATATTTTTACATATTTTTAAAAAAAATCAACAATCAAACAAAAACAAAAAACGATTTTCTAATTTGTTGATACGTTGAATTGTTTAAGCGTTGATTTGTTTTACACATAAACAAAAACCAAATAAACGAATAAACAGTAAACAGAATTACTGAAAGACTACCCGAAAAACACAATGTAAAGTTGAAAATAGTTATCTTTGCATCGGACATCAATCCTCAGACTCAAATATCACTCAGAAATAATGATATTTATTGTACAAAAAGTTAGTTAAAACGGTCAACTTTATTCAGGCATTAACAAACTCTAAACCGTAAACAGCCTTGTAAGAAAACTCATAACTCATTGAAATACTTTAAAATATCACAAAATCTTGGTTTAAATGTTTCCGGAAATTCGATTGAAATTCTGTAGAAATTCAATCAAAATTGTTAAAATTGCAACTTATGACTATTTTTGACAACTGTTTGACCATTTATGACAAATACATTCAATTGGTAAAATGAATAAATTCAACTCAATATCAAATATTTATGCGTTTTTTACAAGCACAAAACAGTATAACAATGTCAGAAATATACTTAGGAGTTAAATTCAAATCGGAACAAAACAAAAAATCTTGCGATTCAAATCCATTGTTGCTTGAGCTGAACGGTTGCTGTAATCGCTTTGCCGAACGGGGGTACACACCGCAGTACGAAGGCGGCTCGTCCGGCAATTTGAGTGTACGAAACTCGGAACATCCTACTCAATTTTTCATAACGGCAAGTTACACTGATTTAAGTTCAACACTCACGGAATCAGACTTTTGTGAGATAACCAACATTGATTTTGAAAATTTTACACTCGCCTACAACGGCTGTCGCCCGCCTTCGTCGGAAAGTATGATGCACGGAGCAATTTATGCCAATTTTCCGCAAATAAATGCAATTCTGCACGGGCACTCACAATCTATTTTGGACACTGCCGACAGCTTACACATCCCGCAAACCCGAGAAGAAGCCCCCTACGGAACGATTAAAATCGTTGAAATGCTCCGCGAGATTTGGCATCTCGGAAATTTTCTAATCCTCAAGAACCACGGATTCATAGCCTTAGGAGCAAGTATCGCCGAGGCAGAAAATCTCACGAACCATTATGCAAACTCAGTTAAAAAT
>DYOJ01000506.1 GCA_020720705.1 Acetofilamentum sp. | reverse complement strand
GTTTATGACTTTTGCAATCTGATACTCTGAAATATTATAAAATTTTGATAAATTCTGCTAAATATCTGATATTGTGTACTTTCGTTTTTATGAAGGTTTTAGTCTTTGCTCAAATTTTTTCTGATGAACAAGATTTGAAACTCACCGGAAATTTAGCAGATACAGGGCAAGTGCTTTCGTTCATCAATGCGGCACGTTTTGAGTGCGATGAAAAAAAAAACTATAGACAAGCTAAATTATATGCCGATTCTGCCTATAAGTTGTCGGCAAAGATTCCTTGGAAATTAGGAATACTTTTACATTGGAATACTTATGGACTGATTTCGCGTGCCCAAAGCAGATATGCGGATGCCATTGAATATCATGGCTTTGCACTCGAACTTGCACTCGAACTTGAAAACGAAGAGCAACAAGTCATCGCCTTAAACAATATTGCAACCGCATACAGACGAACCGACAACTATTTATCTGCCATAAAATACCATGTTCATGCACTAAATGTCTCAGATTCTGCCGGACTGACAGAATCAAAAATGTACGCCCTTAACGGATTGGGAAACTCATATCTTGCTATCAGAAATTACGATGAAGCTCTCAAAAGTTTTAATGCCGCTTTCGATATAGCACGTAAAACTGAGAATATTGAAAGCCAAGCTATCAATTTAAACAATATCGGAGACGTTTGCTACCAACAACAAAATTATCAGGAAGCCTTGTATTACTATCAAGAATCCTTAGCTAAAAATCTGATTTTGAATAGCAAAGAAGGGATTGTTATTTCTTACATCAGTCTGGGAAAAGCAGCTTCAATGCAAGAAGATTATGCTTTGGCAATAAATTATTTCGAGAAATCTTTAGCCGTTGATACCATTTCTGAAAATAAACTCTACGAAGCTACTGCTTTGATAGAATCCGGCTTAGCTAAATTAAAACTCGGAGAATTTAGCCCGGCTGAATTTGATTTACTTAAAGGTTTGTCTCTTTCCGTTCAAATAAAATCAAAGCAAAATACAATTACCGCTTACCGATACCTGTCAGAATTTTACTTGTTTAAAAATGATTTTGAAAAAGCATATTATTACGAACACCAATTTAACTTACTGAAAGATAGTTTGATAAGTGAAGAAATTCAGCGAAACACACACCGATTACAAGTAAACTTTGAACTCGACCAAAAAAAGAAGGAAATTAAAACACTCACGGAGCTTAATCAAAACGACCAAATTCGCTGGTGGCGCCGATTTTTATACACCGTAATTATTGGTATTATTTTGCTTGGTGCTACTATCATGTTTTTGGTTTACAGAATGATACGCTCAAAGAATATTGCCAACTTGCAACTCAGACGACTATTGAACGAAAAGGAAACTTTAATCGCGGAAGTGCACCACCGCGTAAAAAATAATTTAGCCCTCATTGCCGGTTTGATACAATTACAAAGCAACAATAAAGAAAACGAAACTGAAAGTAAGGCACTTGACGAAATATACAACCGTGTCTATACCTTCTCGCTCATTTACGAAAACCTATACGACAGCGGCGATTTCGACAGAATAGATTTTAAAATTTTTCTAAAAAAATACATTCAAACTATTGCCGCTGAAAACCAAAAAAGTTTTATTGATGTTTTTTTGGAAATCCATGACGTTCATTTTCAATTGCGCACTGCGGTTCCATTGGCGTTAATTTGTAATGAGTTGGTATCCAACTGTTACCAGCATGCTTTTCAAGGACGGGAAGGCGGTGAAATTCACATAACCCTTCAATCCTATGAACCAAAAAAATGGAAACTCGAAATCAAGGACAACGGTGTAGGATTTCGCAAAAACAGCAAAAAAAACACAACAGGATTCTCAATCATAGATATTTACACTCAACAACTCGGTGCTGAATACACATTTTTTTCCAGTATCGGCTACGAAACGATTTTTCAATTATTATTCACTGAAAATGCTTGATATTCGTATTTTTTATATCTTTGGAGGCGAAATTTGAATGCGAAATCACACTGTATGAAAAAAGTTTTAATAGTCGAAGATGAGCTTTTGCTGGCAATGATGAATCGCAGAATTGTTGAAAGCGAAGGTTTTACCGTTATAAACTCACTCACAAAAGGTGAAGACGCTGTCTCATACGCTCGCGAACATGAACCTGATTTAATTTTGATGGACATTTTCCTTGCCGGAAAATTGGACGGCGTATCAGCAGTTGAGCAAATAAGAAAATTCTCAAATACGCCTGTAATATTTGTTTCCGGAAATTCGGATAAGGCTACCCGAGCACGTGCCGAACGCATACACAGCGCAACTTTTGTCGTAAAACCTGTCAGGGTTGATTCTCTCAAAGAACTGATTAGAAATACTTTGTCATAATTTTTTTTTGTCAAAAAATTGTCATTTAGTAGTCATTTAGTAGTCATTTTTCTATTTCTACTTTATGCCGGCAAAAGAAAAGCGTGGACGCTTATTGCATTTTCTATTTGCGTAGCGTCCACGCTAAACTATTCTAACTATTTGCGTTTAGCGTCCACGCTAAACT
>DYOJ01000505.1 GCA_020720705.1 Acetofilamentum sp. | reverse complement strand
ACGATATAGCGAAATTTCGTGCTGAATGTTTTTAGAAATTCTGTTGAAATTCAATTGAAACTATAAAAAAACAACTGAATGACTACTTTTTGACCATTGAATGACTACTAAATGACAAAACGTTCGATTGAAAAAATGACTACAACATACATGAAATCAAATATTTAAACGTTTTCTTACAAGCACTATTTAGCGGCTGCTTGATTTGCGGTTATAGCAATTAAATTTACAATGTCGCTTACCGAACAACCGCGCGAGAGGTCGTTAATCGGCGCTGCCATGCCCTGCAATACCGGACCGATAGCTTCGGCATCAGCTAAACGTTGAACGAGTTTGTATGCGATATTACCTGATTGTAAATCGGGGAAAACCAACACGTTGGCTTCTCCGGCAATTGTACTTCCGGGTGCTTTTTTCTTGCCTATAGCCGCAATTATGGCAGCATCTGCTTGAAGTTCACCTTCAATTTGCATGTCGGGTGCCATTTCTTTTGCGAGTTTTGTGGCTTCTACAACTTTGTCCACCATGGCGTGGCTCGCACTGCCTTTTGTGGAGAAACTAAGCATGGCAATTTTAGGCTCAAAGCCGGCAATTGCACGTGTGGTTTTGCCCGTTGCTACGGCTATTTCAGCAAGTTCTCGGGCTGTCGGGTCGGGGTGAACGGCGCAGTCGGCAAATACCATGATTCCGTTGTGTCCGAATGATTCATCTTTCAATATCATCACAAAAGCTCCTGAAACGACACTAATTCCGGGCAAAGTTTTTACATATTGGAACGCCGGTCGTAAAACATCTCCTGTTGCATTGTCAGCCCCGGCTACTTCGCCGTCTGCATCGCCTGCTTTTACCATCATGGTGGCAAGATATAGCGGATTTTTTAACTCGCCTAATGCTTTTTCAACAGTCATGCCTTTCGCTTTACGCAACTCAGCCATTATTCCGGCGTATTTTGGAAGCTCCGAATAATTTTCGGGGTCTATTATGGTGATTTTATCAAGATTTGTGAGTCCGAGACGTTCAAAATCAGAGGTGATTTTTGCTGGATTTCCGATAAGTTTGATGTTTGCTAATCCTTCTCGGGCTGCTATTGAAGCGGCATGAAGGGTGCGTTCGTCGTGGCTTTCGGGAAGTACTATGGTTTGACTCAGTGTTTTAGCTTTGTTTTTAATTTGCGCGAGCAGATCCATTTTATAACGATTTTATGTAATTATCTGCACGCAAAATTACGGATTCTATTTTTTATTAAGTGTTAAGCAAATATGATTTTTCTCACAAATTCAAATGTTATTCAACAAGTATTGTGTTTTCTCACTATTTTATTTGTAAAAAATTGCTGTTTTTTGGGTAAATTCAACTAATTTGACTAAAAATTTGTGTCTTTATAAAATATGTAAACATTTATGTAAGGTGTTGATTTATATTATGATAGTTGAGAATATAGACTCTACTGCCGCTGAAGTTTTTATTGAAAAATCGTTATTTATAAAAAAAAACAAGGAATGACAAGTTTATGTATGGAGCATTAACCTAAAATATTGATTAATACACACTGAAAATCAAATTATTATACGTATAATTGAAGGCTTAATTTGTCAAGTTGTAAAAATTCGTGCGTTCGTGTTCGATGTATTTCTATAAATTATTGTAAATTTGCCGCATATACCTATCTTGTATAAAGATAAGCATATAATTTTGGATTTAATTTGTAAATTTGATGCTTAGTTTTTTTTTGGTTCAATGTTTAAGCGAAGTGAAAATCAATACAAACATCATACAGAGTATTCCTCATTTCTTAAATCAAAATACAAATGAAAACAATCGTCATTTATTATTCGCGCAAAGGCAGCAACAAGTATCTTGCCGATAAACTTGCTGCCGATTTGAAATGCCCTTTGGAAGCTATACGCCCGCGTAACGGCTTCTATTTGTTGATGATGGCAGGTCTGAATTTCGGAATAAAACCCTTGAAACACACGATTTCGGAGTTTGACAGAGTTATTCTTACGGGACCGATTTGGATGGGCAGTTTCATTTATCCTTTAAAAAAATTCGTTCATAAGTACAAAGCCTCAATCAAAGAACTGGTCTTTGTTACATGTTCCGGAAGTTCATACGAAAAAAAAGATGAGCAATACGGACATGGCTTAGTTTTCAAGCAAGTCATGGCGATACCCGGTTTAAAATGCAACAGATGTGAAGCTTTGCCGATAGATTAAATCATTCCGGAAGATAAAAAGGAGGATGCACAAACCGTTATGAACACCCATTTGAACGATGAAAATTTTAAAGGAGAAATTGCCGAACGCTACAAAACATTGATAAAATCTTTGTCGGATTGATACTTTTCTCGTAATTTTGACGTTTTGTTCATTTGAAAAATTTGCTAATTTTCATAATATCAAATGTTTAATATAGTTTTATGTGTGTAAATCAACAGTTTTGTAAATATCTCAGCTAAATATATCTCACATCTCATATCTCAAATTTCATCTGTTTAAAATTTGTATTTGGTTGATATTATGATGTTTAGCGTGGACG
>DYOJ01000026.1:13664-15149 GCA_020720705.1 Acetofilamentum sp. | reverse complement strand
GATGGAGATACGGATAATTCGGCATTTACGATTTCGGGCGATACTTTGAAAAATGCAATTCGATTCGATTTTGAAACAAAAAATCTTTATTCGATACGAGTAAAATCCGATGATAATTTTGGCGGATATTTTGAAAAACTACTGAATGTCAGAATTATAGATTATTTTGAAGATATAAACATTTCCAATGATACCGTTTCCGAAAATTTGAATATTGATTCACTTGTAACATTTTTCTCAAACACCGATACACTTAATATACCGCACACCTACACGCTTGTTGCAGGCGAGGGCGACACCGATAACGCATTTTTCAAAATAAATGCGGATTCGTTAATCAATCGGTATGATATTGATTATGAGACCAAAACATCGTATTCGATTCGCGTAGAAGTAAACGATTCGCTCGGTTGGACGTTTCAAAAATCATTCACGATAAACGTTGTTGATGAAAATGATGAAATTCCGCAGGCTGTTGCCGATACTACGATTTTCATTGATGAAAACATCTCAAACCAAGCTGTTTACACAATCATTGCAAGCGATGCCGATTTTTCGCCGGAGTTCCGTGTGCTCACTTATGCTCAAATTGATACGTTGACGGATGCAAATTTCAGCGTAAATCCGGTTTCGGGTGTGGTTTCGATACTTAATCCGCTTGATTATGAGAGAAAAAACGAATTTCCGCTCTACATCTTGATTTCCGATAATTTGAACGTAACACCCATAAAAATTACCGTCAAGCTCAACGATTTGAACGATGAAATTCCCGTTCTGCGAGATACTACGCTCACAGTCAAAGATAATTTGGAAACAGAAACCGAACTGGTACAATTTGCAGCCACAGACCGCGATGCGGATTCCGAACTTACATACACGCTGAGCGATGATTTTAACGGAACCTTTGAGCTGACGGCGGACGGTTTGCTAATTTTGAAAAACTATTTTGATGCTGACATAAAAAACATTTACGAATTTTCGGTTATCGTGAATGATGGGGTAAATCAAACGCAAAACAGCGTGATAATCAACGTCGAATACGTTTCTAAAATCAATCTTGTCGCGCATAAAATCATTTCGCCGAACGCCGATAACATTTGCGATGCTTGGGAAATTGACGAACCACATATCTACCGCGATTGCGATTTCAAAATTTTCAACACTTCCGGCGAAGTCATTTTCGACCAAAAAGGGTATTCAACTAAATGGGACGGCACATACAACGGACGCGAATTACCCATCGGAGCATACTATTTTCTGATGACCACCCCGCGCGGCGAACACGTTACAGGCTCAATAACTCTGATAAAATAACGGAGATGGGGATTAGGAGTTAGGAATTTGGAATTTGGAATTTGGAATTTGGAAATGTGAAAATTTGTTAATTTGAAAATTTGAAAATTAAATCCGTGAAAATCCGTAAAATCCGCTTCATCCGCGTTCCTATTTTCAACTAAAACAATGATAATTAGGAATTAGGAATTA
>DYOJ01000026.1:0-13564 GCA_020720705.1 Acetofilamentum sp. | reverse complement strand
TTCATCCGCGTTCCTATTTTCAACTAAAACAATGATAATTAGGAATTAGGAATTAACAATTAGGAACTTGATAATCAATACTCACTACTCAATACTCACTACTCAATACTCATTACTCAATAAAAAAATCAAAATGAAAAAATTTAAAATCCTTATATGTTCGGTGTTTTTGGGAGCTTATGCGGTACAGGCACAAACAATGCCCGAATATAATTTTTACGAACAAAATCCGCTGTTGATAAACCCGGCGGGCGCAGGCATAGCGGGTAATATGGTCGTAAATTTGGGACACAAAATTCAGTGGCTCGGATTTAAAGATGCACCGCAAAACAGCTGTTTAACCCTCGACGGATTGCTCACGAAATCAATGGGTTTGGGCGTGATTCTGAATAAGCAAACCTTGGGGCAACTCGAAACGTTCAACATCAGCTTGAATTATTCTTATCGGGTAGCTTTGGCTCAGCATCATACGCTTGGTTTGGGCGCAAATGTCAATTTTCTGCAAAATAAAATCAGCGAAAACGGACTGTCCGATGCCGAGCTGCTCGACCCGGCACTCAAATCGAACCTTTTTGAAGAATCTTTGCTGACAAATGCTTTCGGGTTGTCGTATCGTTTCAAAAATTTGGCTGTGGACGTTTCGTCTCCCTATCTGTACAGCACCGAAGAAAAAACATTTTTACAAACCGGCTTTTTTCATGCAGCTTACGATTTTTACAGTACGGACAAACTGTGGCGTTTTCAACCTTCGGCACTGTTCAAATACTACCGAAGCGCACCGAGGCAAGCCGAAGCCGGCGTATCAGCCGAATGGAATAACAATATTTGGACAAAAGCAAAATATCGAACAAACAACGATTTGATTTTTTCTGCCGGAATATACATGAAATTTCTGGGTATCGGATATTGTTACGAGCTGAATTTAGAGCCGCTGTCGAACACGCCCACGGCAGGCTCGCATGAAATTATGTTGTACTTCGACACCGGATTTTCCGTCAGCAAAAAAGAACCCCTATATCGCAGCGGCAGTCGCCGAAGTGCCTGGGAATAATGCCGAACTTTTATGATGAAATTTGATATATCAGTGTCAGTAATAAAACTCATAAGTCATTGATATAGATGAAAATATAATAAATTTTGACTTGAATATTTTTTTTGGTAATTCGTTTGAAAATCAGTAGAAATTCAATTGAAATTGAAAAAAAAACTCCAAATGACTACTATCTGACTATTTTTGACCACTATATGACAAGACATTCAAATGAAAAAATGACAATAAAATACACATAATCAAATGTTTACAGGTTTTCTTACAACTACTATATTAATCTAAGTTTCAAGAAGTTAGTGAATAATTCGGGTTTTTTCGTAAATTATTGATATTCAGAAAATTATCACATTTTCAAATTAAGAAATTATCACATTTTCAGTATGTCCGTTGTCTCAAATCTCATGTCTCAAATCTATAAAACCTTATGATAAAATGTATTCACCTCATAATTGCAGCGATAGTTTTTATGCAAATCGGTATTGCACAAGAATATAACAAAACATTCAAAAAGAATGTGCAAAAAGGGAAATTGCTTTCTCAAAACGGCAACTACGCGGAGGCACTACCGTTTCTGGATAGCGCGTATTCGGGATATTCCGAAGATGCGGAGCTGTGTATGTTGATGGGCGAATGTCATAAAAACATGACAAAACCACAAAAAGCTGATTTTTTCTACAAAAAAGCTTACGATTTAGACCCGAAAATCAGTGATGATATGTTTTGGATTTTGGGGGATGCGTATCAAAAAAACTGCGAATTTGATTCGGCAATACATTTTTTTTCAAAACAAAAACAACGCTCTGATTCTCTGAGAATTGCAAATTTGTTGATGTCATCACAAAACTACCGAGAGGCATCGGCAAGCGAGTATTTTTCAAACCGTCGGCAAATATCTGACTCACTGCAAATTATTAACATTGAGAAGCGTATCCGAGAATGTATCAACGGTCGAGAGCTGAAAAAAAATAAAGGAAATTGGTTGGTAATCAATCTCGGCGATTCGGTAAATTCGGTTTATAACGATATTGCACCGTATTACTCCTCATTCACCGATTCATATATTTTCTCTTCAAAACGAACCGGAAACATCAGAGAATCAGAGCATTACATAAAACCGGAATATCTCGAAGATATTTATTTCACAAAACACGAAAACGGCATTTTCCGTAAAGCACAAAACGCAGGAACAATCTTAAATACAGGCACTTCCGATGCTTGCGTAGGAATTTCCGACAACGGAAAAACGATGTACGTGTATGCCGACATCAATAACGGCGACCTGTTCCGAAGCACGTATGAAAACGGAATGTGGACAGAACCTGTTAATTTTGAAGCAATTAACACAGTTTATCAAGAAACTTCCGTAGCTGTGAATACTCAGGAAGATGCTGTTTTTTTTGTGAGCAATCGCCCCGGAACAGTCGGCGGAAAAGATATTTTTTACATGGAAAAAAGTCCGGATAATACCTTTTCAGCGGCGCAAAATATCGGAACTAATATAAACACGGAAGCCGACGAGGACTGCGTTTTTTTGAATGAAACTGGCGATACGTTGTTTTTCAGCTCAAAAGGGCACAATTCGGTGGGCGGGTTTGATGTCTTTTTTTCGGCAAAAAATGCCGAAGGCGAGTGGCAGAAAGCTCAAAATATGGGCTTTCCCGTCAATACACCTTACGATGATATGTATTTTTTCCGGTACGACACGCTTCGCATGTATTCGTCTCGCAAGCCCGAAACGATTGGTGAAAATGATATTTATCTGATTATCAAACAAAAGCACATAAATTTGGATACTGTGTTTGCAGCGCAAACCAATGATTTACAAAAAATTGCAGACTATTTTATCATCAGAGACCTATTGTTCGAATCGAATCAATATCGCACAAGCCAGACAGGTATGCTCGACAGCCTTGCCCATTATTTAGTGCAACACTCTGATATACAGATAGAAATCACAGGATACGCTGATTCGGAAGGCGACTCGGAACGCAACCGGAAACTTTCGGAAAAACGCGCGAGTTTCGTTGCCGATTATTTGGTAAGCAAAGGTGTAAAAGCCGAAAATTTGAAGGTATCCGCAAAAGGAGAACAAAACCCGATATCAAAAAATACGGATAAAAACGGAGAAGTTATCAAAGAATCGCTGAAATACAATCGCCGTGTTGAATTTAGAACAATCACCGAACAATCAGGACTTTACATTCGGGAAATCCAAGTGCCGGAACACTACGTTTATGAAAAAAAATCCGAGGAAAGCCCAACCCACACCTACTCTGTTTTTCTGAAAGCAAGCAAAGAAAAAATCTCACTCGAACAATTTAACATGCACAATATCAGTGAATACCGTTTCGGAGATGACTATTTCTACTACTGCGGTCCGTTTGCCGACATTTTTGAAGCCGACTCCGGGTTGAAACAACTAATCGCCCGCTTCCCGGATGCACACATCGTAAAGTGCGAAAAATGAACCCGATTATTTACAACAACCATTGAAAATCCGCATATCGGCAGGTCAATTTTCAGATTCGTGTCCGGTAATTGCACCATTTATTCTGCATCGGCAGAAAAACCAACAATAATTTGAATGTCGGCAATCTCTGACAATATAGTTCGTCTTTGTAAGAAAACGTATAAATACTTGATTTCAGGTAAATTACAGCTTTTTTTTCTATTGAATGTATTGTCATTCAATAGTCATTTTATTGTTTTTTTTATAGTTTCATTTGAATTTCGATTGAATTTCAACAGAATTTCTAAAACATTCTGAACGAAATATCGCTATATCGTATAGTATTTCAACAAGTTATGAGTTTTATTACAATAACTAAATAGTTTGGTATTATATTATAAATTATAAACCGATATCGTTAAGCTAATATGGTTAAGTAAAATAGGTGCATGGCAAAATTATGCACCTATTTATTTTTTTACGGTTCAAGTTGAGGGTTAAATGTTTTATTT
Organism: Acetofilamentum sp.; assembly: GCA_020720705.1. Classification (GTDB taxonomy): domain Bacteria; phylum Bacteroidota; class Bacteroidia; order Bacteroidales; family JAADGE01; genus DYOJ01. Next base: position 9,552 of record DYOJ01000026.1, on the reverse strand, counting down.
CAAATGTTTGAATGTAAAGTATTTAACGCCGTTCGCAACCTTCAATAATTACGATTACAGTGTCTAAACTTAACTATGCGACATCGGGTATAAGATTCAAGTCTTTCAAACAAGAATAAATTGTGTTGTAAGTAGCTTCAATATCATTGTCTAATCCGACCGAAAAACGAATTAATCCGGGAGATAAGCCCATTTCAGCCTGAATATTTTCGGGAACTTCCGATGATGTACTTTTGCCGGAATTACTGAATAGTGTTTTGAAATATCCTAAACTTACGGCAAGGTAACCGACACCTTTGTCCTGCATCGCTTCCATAAGAGCAGCAGCATTTTCAGATGTTTTTACATCTATTGCTATCATTCCGCCGAATCCGAATTGTTCGTTCATGAGTGTTTTCATTAATTCGTTTCCCTGATGTGTAGGAAGTCCGGGGTAAGACACTCTGAGTCCGATTTCCGTGAATTTTTCGGCAAGAAATAATGCGTTTTTGCTGTGTTGTTTCATGCGAATATGCAAAGTATGCAAGTTTTTCAGGATACTTGACGAACGCAAGGGGTCGAGCACCGGTCCGAGTAACATCGCTGTTCCGTTGTTTACGTCTATCAATGAATTAATGAAGGATTTGTCGGCACATATTGCACCGGCAACACAGTCGTTTTTCCCATTAATAAATTTGGTCATACTATACACAACAATATCAGCACCAAGCACATAAGGAGCTAATATCATGGGCGAGAAAGTATTATCAACAATAAGTTTGAGGTTGTGTTCATGAGCAATTTTGGATAATTCGGGAATATCAGCTATTTGAAGTAAAGGATTTGAAATTGATTCAGTGTAAATGATTTTTGTGTTCGGACGAATTGCATTTTTTACTTCATCAAGTTTTGTAGTGTTTACAAAAGTAACGTCCACATTGATTTTCGGCAACCAATTTTTTAAAAACGCATAAGTTCCGCCATAAGTTGTTACACTTGACACGATATGGTCTCCCGAATTAACGAGTTGGAGCAAGGTGCTTGTTATTGCTCCCATTCCGGAACCTGTTACCCATGCCGCCGGAGTATTCTCCATTGCGGCAAGTGCTTCCGATAACATAAAATTCATTGGATTCCAATGGCGAGAATACAGAAAACAGCCCTCTGTTTCGCCGTGGAATGTATCCAACATGGTTTTTGCACCTAAGAAGGTAAATGTTGAAGAATCTGTAATAGAGGGGTTTACACCACCAAATTCACCAAATTGTTTCAGCGACATGATTGCTGCTGACGGGTCAAAATTTTTCATACTTACAAAATTATTTTTTTATAAAAGTATGTAAAATATTTGCACCGGCTCAATGCTATTTGCTGTTCTTAAACAGTTTTTTGAGTTTTCTGACAATTGACCTTTCTCGTTTATGCGTATGGTCGTCGTCGTAATATCCTTGTCCGTATCCGTATCCGTAACCATATCCGTAGCCGTAACCGTAACCGTAGCCATAACCATAACCCGATGCAATTACGGCATCGTTGAGAATAATGTTCAGATTCTTTACAGCACTTGTTTTAGTAACTTCGTCTAATAATTTAAGTGCATTTTTGTGCGTATAATTTTGGCGGACAATATACATATAACTGTCTGCATATTCAGCAAGTAAAAGCGCATCCGTTACAATACCGATTGGCGGTGTATCAAAAATTATATAATCAAATTTTGATTTAGCTAAAGTAATGAATTCAAGCATTTTTTCAGATTCTATCAATTCGGCTGGATTAGGCGGCACCGGACCGGATAGGGCTACGAATAAGTTTTCATGCTTTGTGGGACGAATTACGTCTTCAAAAGTGTTGTAATTTATCAAAAACGAACTCAGTCCAATATTTTTCGGATAATCAAATTCATTTTGAAGTTTAGGTTTTCTTAAATCCAAGCCGACAAGGAGCGTTTTTTTTCCGGACAGAGCTAAAACCGCAGCAAAATTGGCAGAAACAAAAGATTTACCTTCACCGCTGACGGTTGAAGTCATGACAATTAATTTTTGTTCTTTTTGACGCAGAATATATTGTAAATTTGTCCTAATAGCTCTAAACGATTCGGATATGGGTGATTTTGGGTGGTCTAATATCGGAAGGTTTGACTCCTTGGTGTTCCTTCCGACTGAGCCGATAATCGGAGTTTTTGTGCCTTTTTCAACATCAGCTTTATCTTCAATTTTATGATTTGTAAATTCTTTTATCACTATAAATAAAATGGGCAGAATAAACCCAAACATCAAAGCCTTTCTGGTATTTGCGCCGGTGTCATGACTTTGCCTCACAGCGTTAAACGGGAATGCGGGGTCTAAGGACTCGGCATCGGGTTTGTTGGATTTTTGCGTGATAGAGGCTTCTATCCTTCTGGTAAACAGCATCGTATAGATTTCATCATTGATATCGAATTTGCGTTGAATACCGATAATTTTGCGCTCGGATGCTGGAAGTTTTGCTACATCACGCTCGGTTTCTTTAAGTTCCTTTTTTAAATTTTCGAGCATCTCCTCAGTAACTTTCAAAGTACTTGCTGCGTGTGAAACAATTTGTGATTGTGCATTTTTGATTTTCATTTTCACTTCTCGAGCAATCGGCATGTCTCCCTTAACGGTAAAATCCAATAACTTTTGTTCGGTGATAGCCTCTCCTAAGTTTTGCAGATAACTTATTAAAATCCCGTCGTCAACGCCCATAACGCTTGGAGCTGTGAGGGTTGCGGCATCTTTGCTACTATTTATTTCTGTAATTAAACTTTTGTAATATCCAAGTTTATAGCGTTGATTTACAATTCTGTTTTGCAATTCGTTAAGTCTGATTAAGAGTTGTTGACTCTCGAGACTTAAATCAAGCATTTGATTTTCTTCTTTGAAATATTGCATGCTGCCTTCGCTTTCCTGCAACGAATCGGAGACACCAAGCAATTGCTGGTCAATAAAATTTATGATGTCGGTAATTTTTTTATTTTTTTCGTCTAAGCCTTGTTTGATGAAAATTTCAACTATCTTATTCAAATAATCAGCGTCTTTGTTTGGGTTTGTACCTTCGAGCCATATCCAAAGGATGTTACTTCCTTCGGGGCTAATTTCAATTTCGATACGTTCTTGGTAGGCTCTTGCAAGTGAATTGTAGTTATTTCGCAGAAAAAAATATTTTTGTCCGACAAAATTTGAATTAAAATGTAGGGTGTCACGTCTGTTTATTTTGAACTTAAAATTTTGATATTCAAAGGTATCCTTAATATTATGATTTGCTGTAAAATCTAAATCCTCAATGGTTATTCTGACATTTGCAGAATCCAAAAAAACAACATATACAGGCATATAGAAATACTGGCTGTGAATTGAATCGTAATCTACCGTGAAAGGACTTTGTTTATAAACCTCATAATTACTTCGATACGGTTCGTCTCTAAAATAGGATGTTTCAAAGTTTAGTTCTTGGAGGGCGTTTCTGGTCAGCATAAAAGATTTCAGGACACCGATTTCAGTAACTAAATCTTTGCTTCGTGTGAAAACTTGTAAGCCGCCTGCATAAGCTTCTTCGCCGGCTCCTTTTTTCACAAGAACGGTTGTGTTGAGGGCATAAACCGGAATTGCAAATTTGTTGGTCCAATAGGCTATAAAATATGCCAAAATTAAGGATATTACGAATAAATACCAAAAGCGAAGAGCTTTGAACAAGTATTTCATAATATCAATTCCGCCGGATTTTTGCGAATTGTCTATAGTTTCGTAGATATTTTCAGCCATTATTTATTTTACAAAATTGAGCACAAGTATTGCCGTGGTTAATGTTGAGGTTACGGTTGATAGTATGGTTAAAAAATCGCGCAAACCCTCGCTCGTAAATTTTCGGAATTGGCGTTCTTCTACAATAATCATATCATTCGGATACAAATAGAATTGTTCTGATGTGAGCAAATCTCTATCATTCAAATTTACCCTGAACATCAATTTTCCTTGCTCGGTTTCTCGCAAAATCATCACATTTCGGAAATTTCCGTTTGGAGTTATACCGCCGACACGCGATATTAGCTCCAAAATATCAATTTTTTCCTGATAGATATACATGACGCCTTGTTTGCCAACCGCCCCCAGAACCGTGATTTTAAAATCAACAAACTTTACGATGACAATTGGTTCGGTCAAATATTCTTCAACACGTTTGGTTATTTCTGTTCGTAATTCTTTGATGGTTTTGCCTTGAGCATAAAAATCGCCGATAACGGGAACTTGAATATAGCCGGTATCATTCACCGTGTAGCCGGACAGGTAAAAGCGATTGTCTCCCATCTGCTCGCGTTCGGACCCGGATTGAAAATAATTATCAATCTCATCTTTCACGGTTTGTATTTGAATATACAATACATCATAAGGCTGAATTTTGTATTCCAAAGGTGCGTTATGAAATACGTAAGTTGTGTCCGGAGTGTTTCGTTTTTCTTTTTTATACAGATAGCGTGTCTTGCTGTTGCAAGAAAACATCATCCATAAACTCCCGATAACAATAATGAATAATATAATGCGCTTCATATCAAAAAATCTCGACAAAGATAAAAAAAGGTTTCGAAAAATAAAAAAATCAATTAATCCCGTCTCTTAATTGTCTGAAACGCTTACGCGCCTCGGTAACATAGATGCTGTTGGGATATTCTATCATTAGTTTTTTGTAATACTCGGCGGCTTCGTCTTTGTTTTCAAGATGTTCGTCGTATAGCACGGCAAGTTTATAAACGGCAACATCGGCTAAAATATCCCAACTCCACTCGGTAATTATTTTGAGCAGATATGTTTTTGATTGTTCGTAATCGCCGATTGTTTTATAAATTTCGGATTTACGCAAATAAGCCTCATCCGTAAGCGTATGTCCGGCATGCATCGTAAGCAGTGTGTCGAGGGTTGTAAGTGCAGAAGTGTATTTTTTTCTGAATATGAGTAAATCAGCTTTAGCAAATAGTTTCATGGGTATCATCAGGGAATCCTCTTCCGTATTGTCTTTTATGAGCATGGCATAAAAGAGGGCATCGTTTGCAACTTCTTTTGATGTGCTGGCTTTGAGGGCATCAAACTGTGCTCTTGCCCACAAAAAATCGTTTGCAAAGTATGCAAGTTTTGCTTTGCGCAATTTGGCATCGTCTCCGGCGGCATTTTCTTTGTTTTCTTTTTCGGCTTGTCCGTATATCAGGGCGGCTTCCCAAATATCGCCTTTTGCTAAATATACGTCGCCGAGTTCAATTTTGCAAGAGGCTATAATATTGTAAGACAAGCCTTTAATTGCAATAACTTGTTCTAATAATTTTATCGCATCGTCGGGTTTATTCAAATAAAACGCTTGCAGATGTGCCAAATCAATCACACTTTGCGCGGTGTTTTTACCGATGCCGATACCGTTGAACACAGCCAAATATTCTGCTTCGAGTTGTTGCGCTTCTTCTTCGGTAACCTTCTGATTTGAGATTACTTTTTCGTAATACACCCGCAACCTGCCCACAGATGCCGAAATGTAATAAGCCGCCGTTCGTCCTTTGTCTATCACATACTTGTACGCATCGAGGGCTGTATCGTAATCGCCGTTAGCGACTGCATTCTCAGCAAGTTCAATGATATTTTGACCGGCGCCGTTTACACGTTTATCTATCGCTTTTGCCTGAATAAATGCCCCTCTGAAATCTTTTTCCTGCATATACAACCACACCAACATTTGATTATAGCCAATTGGATGGTCGTCTTTTTGGACACGTTTCAATAAACTTATTCTCAAAATATCGGAAAATTCGCTCGTTTGTTCGTTGCTTATGAAATATTGAAGTCTGTTTTGAACCAAATCTAAATTTTTGGAATCTTCTTCCAAAATATCTAAATAAGCATTTATCATTTCGGGATATTTGCGTTGCATGGAATACAAATTCGCAAATTCGTTTAAGAATGATTTTCCTGTAATTTTTTTTCCAATCCGATAACATTCTTCCGCATAATCGTATTCTTGCCTGTTTATAAAAGCATTGGACAGATTGTAAACCTGAGTTTGATTTTTGATATTCTCAATAGCTTCTTCAAATTCCTTTTTGGCTTTATCGGGCAAATCTCGTTTTTTGTACAAATAGCCTAAATCTACGGCATAGGACAAATCAGCTTTATCTTTTCGCATTTGTTTTTTAATTTCTTTTTCGGCATCGTCGTATTGCGCAAGCTCAATTTTGCAATTTATAAAATATGAAAAATAAATTTTTGCGGTTGTCGCTTCGTATATTTCAAAATAAAGGGGGGCTGCCTTTTCAAATTCTTTGCTTTGATAATATTCGTTTGCCAGCCGAACTTTGTCTGCCACATCTTGTTGCGCAAAACCCATACGGACTGTGAACAAAAAAAATGTCAATAAAATGATGGTATATCTCATGGGCTGTTCAATAAAAATAGTTTGTATGCAAAGAAACGAAAAAAAGTGCTTGATTATTCGTATCCAATTGTTAATAATTCGTAATCTGACCGTCTAAAAAAAAACTTTTTAGACCGAACTCGATAAAAAAAAATTCAGCAAAAATTTTCGATACCGACTTGTTCAAAAGTTGTATTCTTGAAAATCATCAATTCTTGGTATCCGGCATTTTTTGCAACCGTTGCCGCTTCGTACAAAAATGAATCTGTTTCCTGCGGCGTATGCGCATCGGCACTTAGTATAATATTGATATTCATTCGTTTGCATTTTTTTAAGATATTCAATGTCGGATAAAATTCTTCGGAATTATTTTTAAGTTTACCGCGTGTGTTTATTTCTACAATGATATTTTTTTGTGCAATCAGTTCAAGCATTTCATCTATCGCTTGGGTATGAAACGCAGCCAGCGGCGAAAAATATTTATTGTCGAAATTAAATTTGCCGATTTGGTCGCAATGTCCGATAATCTCAAATCCGCCGTCTTCAATCATTTCACAACTTGCTTTATAGTAATGTTTTACTAATTTAGTGATGTCATTCTGATAATACTCCGTCAAGCCTTGTTCAAATATTTTGGGCGAAATGACAAAATCCCACGGTTTTTCTGCCGCTGACGGGAATAAATAATGAATACTGCCGATAACATAGTCCAAATTTAATTGCGAAAAGTCAGCCGGCGACACAAGTCCTTGAATATAATCGGCTTCAACGGCTTTGTAGATTTCAATTTCCTTACCGTATTTTGTTTTCAATGCTGATATTTCATACAGATATTTGTCGAAATCGTCTTCTTTCATATTCCACCACGATTCAAAAGGAACGGGTGCATGTCCGCTGAATCCGATTGCGGATTGATTTTTAGCGATTGCAGAAAGCACATAAGTTTCGGCAGCCCCTTTTCCGTCGCAATATCCGGTATGGGTATGAAAATTCGGCACTGAGTTCATGATTGTAAATTTTAAATACTGTCTTTAATTGATAATGAGAATGTTACAGTGTCAAAATCGGCTTGTGCATCAATCGGGAAAATTGCTTGATTGACTATATGCCCAAAAGAAAATCCGTACACCACCGGAACTCCAAAACCTGAAAATAATCGCGTGAGCACTTCCGGTAATGTAAACGATTGCTCATCGCGAGGTTCGCAACCGGCAAAAACGCCGAAGATTACAGCCGCGACATTTTCAAATTTACCTGCATTAAACAATTGGGTAAGCATTCGGTCTATAGCATAAGGTGCTTCATTTACATCTTCAATAAAAACGATTTTGCCTGCCCAATCCGTATCAAAAGGCGTGCCCAAAAGCGATGTCAAAAGGCTGAGGTTGCCTCCGATAAGCTTTCCGTTTGCTTTTCCGGATACTATCGTAAAAGACTGATATAAAGCGATTTCAGAATTAAATTGATAAGAATTAATATTGATATTGTGCGCTTCGGACATCAATACCGAACGAAAACCGGTTTTGGTGTAAGATGTAAATTCCGAAATCCCCACAATGCCGTGATATGCCGGAACATTTGCTCGTGCATGCAAAGTAAGCAACAAAGCAGTAATATCGCTCATGCCTACAATCGGCTTCGGATTTTTGGCAATACGTTCGTAATCAATTGATTTTAAAAGCGTTGTAGTTCCAAAACCGCCGCGAGCGCAAAGAATAAGTTTGGTTTCCGGATTTTCAAAAGCCTCGTAAAGTTCTTCAAGTCTTTGCTGTATCGTACCCGAAAAATAGCCGAATTTGTGCATCAGGCTGTCCGAAAACACAGGTATCAAGTCCAATTCGGCAACATTTTTTTGAACTTGCTCCGCTTGCATTGCGGTTATTGCTCCGGCAGGGGTAATAATACTGATTTTGTCTCCCTTTTTTAAGGGTAAATATCTATTCATGGGCATTATTTCAGTCGCACGGTAAGCGTTACGGGATTGTGTTTTGAATTTCCGAACTCCAAATTTTCAGTTTTCACTTGTTTTATTTCGATATTAGGGGAAATCAAATAAAAATCAGTAACATAACAGAAGGTTTTATATTTATCATAAGCTTTGTCGGCTCTGCGGCAAGACGGTATTGAACGGTCGTACGCCCATTTCCATTCGGGCATAAAATTCGACGAAACGGTTTCTCTTTTTGTCGTATCTATTCTGTGAGATTTGAATTCCGGATGATAATCAGGCGGATAACGGTTCCAATTTCCGCCGACAAGCACATAGTTTCCGCGTTGATATTCATAAGTTATTACGGTTTTCAGAAGTTCAAAATCTTTGGTATCAAGCACTCTATCAGGTTCTTCATTATTAAAAGTGTTTATTAGGATAAATTCTTTTTCGTTCTCAAGCGTGTAGCGATTCAGCAAAAAACAATAATCAGGTTTGAATAAACTCAGGGGCCAATCGTTTCTGTTCGGATATGCAAAACGTGTAACCGAAGCGGGATTAAATTTGCTCATCGTTATCAGTCCGCTGTTTATTTTGCCTTGCGGGTTTACGGTCGGGCGCGGATAAAAAAACACATCGTGGCATTTTGTGTAGGTTGAATTGAATAAATCAAAATCGTAAGTTAAACTGTCATATTGATTTAAGCGATGACTGCGTCTTGCCGAAGAATCCGCTTGTTGTAATAGAATAAAATCAAAATCGCCCGTTGATTTAATGATTTTTCTGATTTTCTGTAGATTTTCGTTTACAGTTTCCATTTTTTTACGCCGATATTCTCCCGATTCATCAAATACGTCCGATGAACTGTCTGCAAGGGCGCCGGAAATATCCCAAATCATCATTTTCAGAATAATGGTATCGGCAAAGATGTCCGGTTTTTTCGATTCATACAACAAAACCTGCGGCTTCGGAGTATAGGAATACACCGCCGCATAAATTAAAAATATCGCAAATACGCCCAACAATATGATGAGCAACCAACTGAAAACTCGCAGAATTTTTTTCATTCAACCTTTTTTCGGAACAATCCGGATACAAAAGTAACAAAACGAGATAAATTTCAAATTGATTTTTGAAAATTCATGTTTCTTTCATACTTTTTTAAGATATTCCAATGAAAAAAAATGCCGAAAGGAAAACTCCAATCGGCACTTTTTATTTGCAAGATATTAAAA
>DYOJ01000504.1 GCA_020720705.1 Acetofilamentum sp. | reverse complement strand
GCATTGATTTACTTGAATTTACAAAAAAATTCAATTTACCGACTACCCGATACTCACTACTTAAATATTATTGCATCATTGTTTTCTTTTCCAGATATAGATAAGTGTCCACCTGAGCGCAATATTCCGTCTCACTCTTTTTGCGTAAACTTTTTTTAGGTATGTTACAAATATTTTTGTCTAAGCGTTGAGCACTTGTATTGTCCTTTAGTTGCAATAACAGTAAATCAATAATTTCTGTCTTAATCGCTTTATCATAAACCGGCACTGCGGTTTCAACACGTCTGTGTAAATTTCGATTCATAAAATCTGCCGAAGAAATATAAACATCCCAATCGTCGTCGTTCAAAAATGCGTAAACTCTGGCATGTTCCAAATATCTGTCCACAATGCGCGTTACCGTAATATTCGGACTAAACGGCATATCGGGTCTCAGGCAACAAATGCCGCGAATTATGAGGTCAATTTTCACCCCGGCTTGTCCGGCTTCATATAAAGCATCTATCATGTCTTGCTCTTCTATACTGTTCATTTTCAGTATTATATAGCCTTTTTTCCCTTCGTTTACATGACGGATTTCTCGCTTGATTTTTAGTTTAATTTGTTGCGTCATATTAAACCTCGGCACCAAAATATGTTTAAATTTATGGTCGCCCAAGGGAGTTTCAAGATAAACGAACAATTTTTTAAGGTCGTTAATGATGCGTTCGTCTGAGGTGAAAAATCCTTTGTCGGAATATTGTTTTGCTGTTTTTTCGTTAAAATTTCCGGTACTTACGAACGCAAGGGTATCGTATCCGCTTTTTTTGCGTCTGTTTCGTTTAATGACAACAGCAGCTTTGGCATGAACTTTGAGTCCGGGCAGACTTGCAATGACATGTATGCCGGCTTCGCGCATTTGGTCGGCAAATTTTATATTGGCAGCTTCGTCAAATCGTGCTTTAACTTCCACAAATACAGTTACTTTCTTATTGTTACGTGCAGCAGTAATTAAAGCATTTACGATGGCTGAGTTTGTTGCAACGCGATATTGTGTTGTTTTAATTTCTTCAACGTCAGGGTCCACGGCGGCTTCGTTGAAAAAGCGGAGTACGTAATCGTAAGTTTGATACGGAAAATGCAAAAAAACCTCTCGCTTTTTTATTGCAGTAAATATCGAATCCTGACTGTCTAAATATGGGTCGCGGAGCTGACGTTGCGGTTCGAGTTCGTATTTTTTGCCGACAGTATTCGGGAGCGAAAAAAAATCATTCATGTTCAAATATCGTCCGACAGGCATAAAATCGCTTTCGTCAATATTAAAAGCAAGTTTTAAGACTTCGAGCATCGGGTCGGGTATGTTGCGGTCGTACATAAATCGAGCGGGGAATCCGGTTTTTCGTTGTCGTAAACTGTTTCGGAGTTTATCAAGTAAATTTCCGGTAAATTCATCTTCTATCATTAAATCGGCATTTCGAGAAACCTTGATGGTATAGGCTTCTTCGATGTTGTAACCCGGAAAAATCATATCTAAATTGTGGCGTATGATGTCCTCTAAAAAGAAAAATAAGTGCTTCTTTTTAAGTTTCGGAGCTTTCACGAATCGCGGTAATTGGTGTGTAGGAACTTTTATGACTGCATAATATTCCTTTTCAGCATAAGACGGTCGTTTTTTTTGCATTTGGATAGCTAAATAAATGACATTATCCTGCAAAAACGACAAAACATCGCCTCGTGTTGAGAGTAAAACGGGTTGGATTTCCGGCAAAACTTCGTTCATAAAATAATCTTTCAAAAACGTGTGATGCTCGGCTTGTAATTTTTGATTTTGGTGCAATATCACCCCGGCTTCGTTGAGTTCGGGCAAAATATCATCAAAAAAAGTCCGTTCGTATTCTTCTTCTCTTGCGCTGACTTCAAGTTTTATTTCTTCCAAAATTTTATCAGGCGAATAGTCCAGATGCTCAATATGTGTGGCATGCAAATCCAACAAACTTTGATATGAGGCAACCCGTACTTTGTAAAACTCATCTAAATTTGAAGAATATATTGCCATAAATTTTATGCGCTCAAAGAGCGGTAGGCTTTTATTTTTCATTTGTTCGAGCACCAAACGGTTGAAAGAGAGCCAACTAAGGTCGCGGTTGTAATATTTACCAAATTCGGGCATACAGATAAAGGGCTTATAATTTAGGGAAAAAGAAATAAGTATTGAGTAATTAGATTTTTTCGTAAAGTAAAGATATCATGAACGATACAATTTTTTAAATTTAAACAAATTTAAAAAAAATATTTGAGAATTATTACTTTATATTTGAGAATAAACGACCTAATCCTTGTAAGAAAACTCATAACACATTGAAAATATTTATGTTATAGAGATATTTCGACTTGAATGTTATTAGAAATTCTGTAGAAATACGGTAGAAATTCAATTGAAACAATAAAAAAAACAACAAAATGACTATTGAATGACTACTGAATGACTTCTGAATGACTATTTTTGACTACCTTATGACAAAACTTTCGATTGGAAAATTGAGTATAATTAACATATAATCAAGTATT
>DYOJ01000503.1 GCA_020720705.1 Acetofilamentum sp. | reverse complement strand
TTTATGGTTTAAAGTTGAGGGTTTAAATAGACACAAGTAATAGATTATCTGTTAATTAGTGTAAATAGAAATCTCAATATATCTCCGATGATAGCAAGTATACTAAAAACGGGTTAAACATTAACTTTTAAAATCAGTCAATATGCTGAATTTTAATAAAATGCGTAACTGTAAACATTAAACTATAAACCGTGAACAGTATAACAGATTAAAATTAGTTTATATTATATTATTCACGTATTTTACTGAATATCTATATTTTACAAAAAAATCTCAATACTAACTACTCAATACTTGATACTTATATCTATAATTTAACGAAATATTAATACAAAAAAAATCATCATACGAACCGGATATTGCTACTGAACAATGCCGTATAGTTACGGTTCAAAATATTTAAAATCTTTTCGCTCCAAGGGGCGAAGAGCTGAAAGTTTGCAACGGAAATTCTCATCAACGGACATTTAGCACCTCACCCGTGCCTTGACGTAGTGCCACCCGGTAGGGCAAAATGGTATTCTGGGAATGGAAATTGACAGGCTTTCATCGGATCCGAGTGTCGGGGGTTCAAATCCCTCAGCCTAAACAGTTTAGCTCAGCGGTAGAGCATCGGACTATTAGCCCGTGAGGGACGAGCCTTAGAAGCTGGGGGTTTACCGCCCTAAAACGGTAAAAAAGTAGAACCCGAGCCACCCCAAAGCCTTGTGTTTATGGGAAGTTCGGACAAAACCAGAGAAGCGAAGGATACCGCCCCGGACAGGTCGCTGTCTTTTTGCAAATCGAATTTCATCCGACGGGTGAAAGGGGAATTTGCAGACACACATCGCCCCGCACTCGGCTAAACTCTCTTCCCGTTCGGAAAGAACGGTTCGGCGTTTTACTTATTTTTTTCATACGCAGTGATTATTAAGTAGTCAGATGTTTTATTAAAATTATGATTGTCAATGATTTATTACGCCGGCATAAGAAAAGCACGGACGCTTTTCGCATTTTCTGTTTGCATTTAGCGTCCACACAAAACTTTTTTTCGCTCAAATTGAAATTGAAAAATATTAAATACCACTAACGACTTATCGAAAAATTGTATATGTAATCAATAAATATTCAATCTAATATCTTAAAATATGTTCAAAAAATTTACAGTTAAAACAGGTACCATAGGTTTGGTTTATAAAAACGGGATTTTTAAACGTGCACTCACCGAGGGGCAATATTGGTTAAAATCGCAAGAAACAGTTTCGGAATACCTCTTTTCGGGGCAGTTTATGCCGAATGTAGATATCAATATATTATTGAAAGACAAAATGATAGCCGGCTTAATAGAGCAGGTGTCAGTTCCGGATATGCACATAGCGTTGTATTACGAAAACAATAACTTTAAACGAATACTCGAACCGGGAATCCATGCGTTTTGGAAAACCGAAACCAAACGGAAGTTCGAACTTGCTGATTTAAGTAAAATTGAAATTACCGAAAAAATCAATCCGAATATTCTGCAAAAATTACCCTCAAACTATGTGCGGATAATAAAAATGAATCCGTCATACAAGGGGCTTATCTATATTAATGGTTTATTAGACAAGGTGTTAAACGAAGGAGTATATTATTTCTGGAACAATGCGACTCCAATAGTTGTTATCAGTGAAGATATACGAACCCAGCAACTCGAAATATCCGGACAAGAGCTTCTGACCAAAGATAAAGCAGCGATACGAATCTCATTTTTCATACAATATGCTGTAAATGATATTGTTAAAGCCTTAGATAAAAACAAAGATTTCAAACAACAATTGTATGTTTTGATACAACTTGCCATGCGCGAATTTGCCGGAACTTTGACTTTGGACGAAATTTTAGAAAAAAAAGAAACAGTTTCGGAATTTGTACTTGATGCAGTTAAATCCGATGCCGATAATTTGGGCGTAAAAATTACGACTGCCGGCGTGAAAGATATTATTTTGCCGGGCGAAATAAAGACCATCATGAATCAGGTTTTGCTCGCAACAAAACAAGCACAGGCAAATATCATCACTCGCCGCGAAGAAACAGCGTCAATGCGCAGCATGCTCAATACGGCTAAATTGATGGAAGAAAATGAGATGCTGTTTAAACTTAAAGAGATGGAATATATTGAGAAAATTGCCGATAAAATAAACAATCTCTCACTTTCGGGCGGAGGATTAGTTGTGGAACAATTACGTGAATTATTTTCGAGCGGAAACCCAAACACTAAACAGGTATCGAAATAATACTTGTAAAACATTGATTTTCTTAGCGATTTATGCAGATTTAGCAGTAATTGGTAATTATCTATGCCTGAATTAAGTTGACCGCCAGAAGTAAAAAAAATTACAATTTGGCATCTAAACTCACTACGATAAGCCGTAAACAATATGTTATCCTTATTTCAGTTTATCGTTGAGGGTTTATTTTGTTTTAAATATTTGATAGTAAGCTACTTGTGTCAGTTTGTAATCGCTATGGATTACAGATGATTGTATTATCTATATTTCCATAAAGATACTGATACCAAACCGCTGTCAAGATTAAGATTTTA
>DYOJ01000502.1 GCA_020720705.1 Acetofilamentum sp. | reverse complement strand
TAATATATTGATTAAAAATGTAATATGAAAAAAGTAAGCGTAAAAACTCAAGAGATTGTAAACAGCCTGACCCATACAGTAGGAATTGCATTAAGTATAACAGCACTCGTTTTAATGCTTGTTCAGGCAACTTATTACGGAAACACTGTCGGAGTTGTCGGGGCTGCTATTTTTGGTACAAGTTTAATCGTTTTATACACTGCTTCTGCACTTTTTCATTCTGCTAAACGAATAAGAATCAAGGCTAAACTCAATAAGTTTGACCATTCTGCCATCTACGTTCTGATTGCCGGAACATACACCCCTGTAACTTTGATAACTTTGGAAGGCGCTTGGGGTTGGAGTATTTTAGGAGTCATCTGGGCGGCAGCAATCGGTGGTGTCCTGTTTAAACTGATTTGGTATAAACCAAAATATAGAGCTTTGTCTGCATGGTTGTATGTAGCTATGGGGTCTGTGATTATTGTAGCTGTTTATCCTCTTGCTTTGAGATTTTCGACAATGGGTTTAATTTGGCTCGGAATCGGCATGCTTACATACACAATAGGCGTATTGTTTTATTTATGGAAATCCTTGCCGTTTGCACACGGAATTTTTCATTTGTTTGTGCTTGGCGGAAGCATTTCGCATTTTTTTGCTATTTATTGCCACGTTTTGCCGCTTAACGGATGTTAGTTAAACCTAATTTTGTCTCACCTCTCATGTATGAAATTATCGGTAGTTATCATTACGTTCAACGAAGAGCGAAACATTCGAGCATGCCTTGAATCTGTCAGGCAAATTGCCGATGAGATTGTTGTATTAGATTCATTTTCAACCGATAATACTGAAGCTATTTGTAAAGAATACGACCTGCATTTTGAAAAGAAAAAATTTGAAGGTTATATTGAGCAGAAAAATGCGGTTGCAGAGTTAGCAAATTTCGATTACATATTATCCATTGATGCCGATGAGGTGTTGTCTTTAAAATTGATTTCTGAAATTAGAATAATTAAAGAAAAACCGGCATTTAACGCATACAGTTTCAATCGTTTGACACATTTTTGCGGAAAACCCATCAGACATTGCGGTTGGTATCCTGATACAAAAATCCGACTTTGGAAACGCGGAACGGCCTTCTGGGGCGGTAAAAATCCTCATGACACACTAATTATCAACAATACAACCCCTATAAAACACCTGAAAGGCGATTTACTACATTACTCGTTTCACAGCATCGAACAACACGTAGCACAAGTGAACAAATTTTCGAGTATCAAAGCCGAAATTGCTGAACAGGAGGGCAAGTCTGCTTCTGTCATACATCTGACCATTCATCCGGCTTTTAAATTTTTCAGATGCTATGTCCTGAAACTCGGATTTTTAGATGGGTTTTACGGTTATATTGTTTGTAAAAATTCGGCTCATTCAACATTCCTGAAATATGCAAAACTCCGCGAAAAAAGTAAAACCTAAAATCTGCTTTTTCAATTCCTCAATTGCTTGGGGAGGCGGCGAAAAGTGGCATTTGGAAGTTGCAATCTTTTTATTTCGAGCCGGTTATGATGTCCACCTTGCCGTGCATACAAAATGTGCATGGCTTGAGAAAATCAACGCCGCCGGATTGCCTTATACGTTGTTTAATATTTCAAATCTCAGTTTTCTAAATCCGCTGACGAGATACAATCTCTTTCATTTCTTTGCAACTGAAAAGTTTGATATTGTGATATTTAACATGTCTGCGGATATTAAAACCGCAGCACCTGTTGCCCGAAAATCAGGAACTGCTCACATAATTTATCGAAGAGGTAGCGCAATTCCGATACGTAATACTCTGTTAAACAGATATTTATTTAGTAACATAATCACAGAGGTAATCGCAAATTCTCAAGCAACCAAAAGAACCGTTTTGCAAAACAATCCGAGTATTTTTCCTGAAAATAAAATCACTGTTTTGTATAACGGGCTTGATTTTACAAACTTTTTAAGCCCGCAACCATCAAAATATTATACAAAAGTCGGAAGCGAAGTTGTTATCGGAAATCTCGGACGATTGGAAAAGCAAAAAGCACAACATTTTTTAATTGATATTGCTGTTAGATTATCACAGTTATCGATTGACTTTAAGATACTTATAGGTGGAACAGGAAGGCTCGAAACGGAATTAAAATCTTATGCAGATAACCGGAATGTTTCGGATAAAATTGCGTTTGTCGGATTTGTGAACAACGTACCTGCGTTTATGCAAAGTATTGATATATTTGCACTTACATCAATTTGGGAAGGATTTGGATACGTACTGGCAGAAGCCATGGTTTGCGGAAAACCTGCAATCGCTTTTGATACAAGCAGTAACCCCGAACTTGTTGAACACGGCAGCACCGGGTTTTTAGTCCCCGAGTACGACATCGAACAATTTGTTCAATACATTAAATTATTAACTGATAATCAGCAACTTCGTAAATCACTCGGAGATAAAGGGCAGGCAAGAATGTTGCAACAATTTTCATCCGATAGTGCTTTTGCGGAAATTGAAAAATATTTATTAAATTTATTAACATAGTGTCATGTCAACACTTTTCTG
>DYOJ01000501.1 GCA_020720705.1 Acetofilamentum sp. | reverse complement strand
TCAATGTGTTATGAGTTTTCTTACAAGAACTAAATACTTATTTCCGAACTACGATAAAACTTCAAAAATATTCGACTGTATTCTAAAATCTGCACTAATTCATATTTTTTTTCGATTGCAAATGAATATTTTTCAAATTTCCATAAAATATTCGTCTTCAGTCGAATTATTTTCTATATTTGCAAAAATTTAGACTATGCACGAATTATTTGAACAATTAAAAAGCTATAATAATTGGAACGATACGTCTTTTGACATCGGATTCAGACGTACGGAATATCTGTCAAAATTAAAAAAGTATCTCGGAAACAAACTTGTTAAAGTGCTTGTCGGGCAACGGCGTAGCGGAAAAAGCTACATCCTGCGACAAATCATTGACTTTTTGACGGAAGAAAACAACGTATCGCCACAAAATATTTTCTATTTCAATAAGGAGTTTATCGGTTTAGAAACGGTGAAGTCAGGTTCGGATTTGAATAATTTATTCAATCATTACAAACAAAAACTACAACCCAAAGGAAAAATCTACATTTTTATTGATGAAATTCAGAACCTCGAGAATTGGGAAACCTTTGTTAATTCGTATTCTCAGGATTTTAGTGCCGAATATGAATTATTTATCACCGGCTCCAACTCCCGACTGCTTTCGGGCGAACTCGCGACCCTTTTGTCGGGCAGATATATTGAATTTCAGATATTTCCGCTCAGTTACGAAGAATTTTTAGACTATTATCAATTATTACCCGAAAAATCGTCATACCTAAGATACCTGCGCACCGGAGGCTTGCCGGAATTAATCTATTTTTCGGACAATGAAGTTTCGAGAAATTACGTCGAAAGTCTGAAAAATACTATAATTTTGCGCGATATTATTCAGCGATACGGGATTAAAGATGTTGCCCTGTTGGAAAATTTATTTCGATTTTTGGCAAATAACATCGGAAATTTAACATCTTTCCAAAATATCAGCAGTTATTTCAAAAGTATATCCAAAAAAACAAGCTATGATACCTTAGTTTCCTATACGGCAAGTTTGAAACATTCTTTTGTTTTTCACGAAGTTGAACGCTACGATATACGCGGATTGCATGCCATTGGCGGTGTCCGAAAATATTTCTTAAACGACTTGGCTTTTCGGAATTATATTTTCGGATTTACGCCTACTATGGCAAACACAAACCTCGAAAACCTTGTGTTTCTGGAACTTCTGAGGCAAGGTTACAATATAACAGTCGGAATTTTTAATCAAACGGAGATTGATTTTGTTGCTCAAAAAGGTGCGGAAACCCTTTATTTTCAAGTTGCGTATTTGCTTAGTTCTGACAAAACGATAAACAGAGAATTTGGAAATTTGCGACAGATTCAAGATAATTTTCCGAAATATGTTGTTACATTAGACGATTTTAAATTTACGGACGACAAAGGTATCAAGCACATTCAGGCATGGGAACTGTTTACAATTTTCAACAAATAAACTCATCAACAAAAGCGATTGATAGAAAGCGACTTACGCTGGCGATTTCGGTTTTCGGTTTCGTTTTATTTTGGTTGATACCCGTTCAAATCATGGTTGATAAACCAATGTTACTTTTAGAACGATTTATCACTAACGGCGGATGGATAGAATTGATAATCATTGCATTATACGGTTCCGTAGTCGCATGGAAAATGTACGATGCCAAAAATGTTGCCACATGGCGAAAATACACTTGGGCATTATTTTCCTTCGTATTTTTTGGGCAACTTTTACTTGGTATCTGTGGGTTTGAGCGTTTTTTGATGACAGCCGGAAAATTTCATTTACCTGTTCCGGCAGTAATTGTCGGCGGACCGGTGTTTCGGTTTGATTTCGGATTTATGACCATACTTTTCACAAGCACAATTCTGCTTTCCGGTCCGGCATGGTGTAGTCATTTGTGCTATTTCGGTGCTTTAGACAATCTGCGTGCAGTAGGCAAACCCCGCAAAGGCGACATCAGGTATCGTACAGCCTTAAAATTCAGCTTTTTAGCACTTGTAATTTTCGGAGCATTAATCATGCGTTTGTTCGAGGCAAGTTTCCGGACAGCAGCAATCGCCGGCGGAGGTTTCGGGGTAATCGGATTGATTCTGATTTTCATTTTCAGTAAGCGACACGGAAAAATGGTACATTGCACAACCTATTGTCCGATAGGAACTTTGGTAAATTATCTGCGATTTCTGAACCCCTTTAGCATGTACATTGACGACTCATGTACACTCTGTAATGCCTGCACAAAAACTTGCCGATACGATGCCTTAGATTTAAAAAATATCAAAGCACACAAGCCCGGCATTACTTGCACACTATGCGGCGATTGTGTCGTTTCGTGCCACACTTCGGCAATTAAATACAAATTTTTAAAATTCTCGCCTGAAAATGCACGGTTATTTTATCTGTTTATAACAATTTCGCTGCACGCCGTGTTTATGGCTTTGGCACGATTGTAAAACATCTGTTTACGGCTTAAAGTTGAAAGTTATTCTATAATCGGAAACAGTTTGAGATTGGTCATTAGTCAATAGTCAATAGGAAATAGTCATTAGTCATTAGT
>DYOJ01000025.1:11932-15354 GCA_020720705.1 Acetofilamentum sp. | reverse complement strand
AACAATGAATTGCGAATTTCAATATACTTTTACGACCTTTTTAGACCGGACTCATCAATAATTTATAAAACTGCTTACAAACAACGATTATTGGTTTAGACATTGAAAATCAACAGTTTCAAAAGAATAAACCGGAATGTTGTTTTAAAAGGATACTCATTTCTGCGGCTTCAGTAAATCGAGCTTCGGAGTATTTTGTATCTGTGAAAACAACAGAGCGAATGCTAAAATCCTCGACAGATAGTTCTGCTGAAAAATGTTCTGTTTCATATAGATAAACATCCGCTAACAGCCTTAATTTACTGATAGATTCGTTTTGTTTTCGCATTATTGTCGAACTGTTTTCAAACATAAAACCGACTTTTGATGCTTCAAAAGATGCGGTAGTGAGGTGCAATTTCGGTTTTTCTTTGTAAGGGGCACTGTTTGTCGGGCAAAATGTGTTGCAGTTTCCACATTCGTTGCAAAAATTCGCAATATTTATGATTTGATACTTTTGACTGATGCTAAAGATTGAATCATTCTCAATTGCTTGCTCCCCGTTTTCTGAGCGGGTTACTTTGTGCAAATTGTATGTTATCGGCTCAATATCATAAGAATAGTTTGCAAAATTAGGACAAACTGTTGTGCAGATATTACAAATTTCGTCGCATTGTAAGCAGCGGTCGGCTTCGGTGCGTATGGTATGTTCGTCCAACGTTTGTGTGAGGACTTTAAAGTTTTTGCGGTCGTTTACATCCAATTCTTTTTGTTTTTGAGCATAACTTCGTTTTGCACGACGCAACATTAATTCATTTTTAGTGTGATTTTTATCGCTTGTCTCAGGACGATTGTCGAATATTCCGATTTTTTTTAAAATTTTTTCGGCAGTTTGTCGTCCGTCAGCGATTGCTTTGATGGCAGTTGCTGCACCTCGCAGGGCATCACCTCCGATATACACGTTGGAAAATTTGGTTTGAAAATCGCCGATTTCAGCTTTCAAAAACTCGGTATTTGCAAAATCAATGTCGAGACTTTGTCCGACAGCCGGGATAATTGTATCGCACGGAATTTCAAATTCGGAATCCTTGATTTTTATGGGACGTGCGCGTCCTGATGAGTCCGGTTCGGATAAGGTCATACGGCTGCAAACCAATGCGGAAACGTGACCGTTTTTGACTATAACTCTTTCGGGAGAAGCAAGTTCGGTAATTTCGATGCCTTCTTCGATGACACCTTTTATTTCGCCGTCATCAGCAGGCATTTCGTTGATGGTTCGGCGATATACAACCGTAACTTTTCCGGTGTCGTTTACAAGTCGAAACGCTGTTCGGGCAGCATCCATAGCCGTATTGCCGCCGCCGATTATCACAACATTATTCCCGATTCCGGTATTTTCGTGTTTTTTTGCGGAAAATAAAAATTGCAATGAATCCAAAACACCTGAAGCTTCGATACCTTCAAGGGCGAACGGTGCGGAGTTTTGTGCACCAACACTTGCAAACACAAAATCATAGTCATTACGAAGGGCGTCAAATTTTTCAGCATTAATTTTTTGAGCATAATGAATTTTTGCTCCAAGCTCGGTAACTCGCTGAATATCCGTTGAAATTTGCTCGTCTGTAAGCCGAAATCCGGGTATGGCATGTTGAACCATGCCGCCGGCTTTTTCTTTTGATTCAAAAATATCTACATAAACACCTGACATAGAAAGGTAGTAGGCGCAGGATAAGCCCGCCGGACCGGCTCCGATGACCGCTACACGTTGGCTGTGTTTTTCAGTCTGTTTTGGGGCTTGATGTGCTTGCTCGGAGACAAACCGTTTGACTTCGCGAATCAAAACGGAATTGTCATAATTGATACGTGTGCATTTGTTTTGGCATAAATGGTCGCAAACAATTCCGGTAACTACGGGCATCGAATTGGTTTTCAATATTGTATGATAGGCTTTGTCATAATTTCCGGCGGCGGTATGGTGCATGTATTCGGGTATGTCTTGATGCGTTGCGCAGGTATCCGAACAGGGCGCCGAGATACAATCAAAATAGCGCAAGGTGCGGTCGGATTTTATGTCGGGTTCTGTTCTGTATTTGCGTTTATATCTGTCTGATTTTAAAACAGTTTCGGCATAATTTGTTAAATTTACAAGTGCAGCTTGGTTCAGATTATTTTGATTTGAATCTTTCAGAATAGCCTCGGATATTGTTTGTGCATTGTGTTTTTGTAATTCAGAATTGATATTCTCAAAATATTGATTCAGACGCATATAACCGCCGGGTTTCAGAATATCGGAACATACGGTAACGGTTTTGAAACCGCATTTCAAAACTTCGGCAATATTGAAAGCGTCAGCCCCGGCGGAGAATGAAAGTTCAAGTTCGCCGTTAAATTCGGATTGTAATTTTTGAGCAACGTTAATTGCAATCGGATGCAGTGCTCTGCCGCTCATGTACATCATGTCGGTTTGTGTTCCGAACACGTTTTTGTTGTTGAGCGATTCGAGGGTATTGGTGAGTTTTAGCCCAAAATTCAGGTTTTCAGTCCGAGCTGTATGTTGCAGATTTCTAATTATTTTGACGGCATCCGCATATTTCAAATCGTGTTCAAATGCAACATCCGGAACTGCGGTTTTGAAATTCAATTTATTGTTCAGGATTTCGCGCAAACGTTCAGCTCCGAGAAGGGTGGGGTTGAGCTTGACGTACGTGTGCAACTTTTTTTCGGTAAGTAGATATTGAGCAATGTCTTGGATTTCGCCGGCAGGGCATCCGTGCATGGTCGAGAGGGTGATGTTATCCGAAATTTGTGTCGGAATGTCGAGTTTGTCTATATTCGGGTAGATTTCGGCAAGTTCCGAGCGCATTATCGAAAGCTGTTCGGTGGCATCGTGCATATTTTGGAAAAACCATTGCACATTTTCTTGCATAATACCGTCCAAATTGTAACCGACACTCATGTTGAAAATTGTCTGTATATCAGACGGATAACCAAATTTGTGATTCAAAATATGGATAATAACCCACGCTTTGAGATATTCCGAAAAACTTTCTTTGATTAATAACTCCTGCGACCATTCGCAGTTGTAACCTTCATCCTGCATGTCAATACAAGGCTTTGCGATTTCGAGGTTGTCGAGGGTTTGTATGGTTTTCAGTTCGATATAGCGTGCACCCGTAAGCCATGCGCCGATAATGTTTTGAGACATTTGCGAATGTGGACAGGCTGCTACGCCAATCGGAGTCGCGATTGTTTTGTTAAACTGATTAATTCTCAGATTTTCTTGCTTATTCGGATTGAAGAACAGCTTGTTAGGTATTCCGAAAATACTTTGTTTATCGGAATATTCTTTTAGGATAATTTGCAAGAGTTGTTTAGCCGGAATCGGGTAAAATTTATCTGACATGGGTTTTATTTTTTGTGTGTAAAATGAACTTTCTTGTTTA
>DYOJ01000025.1:0-11832 GCA_020720705.1 Acetofilamentum sp. | reverse complement strand
AATTGATTGATATTAAACAATTTGAATTTAATGTCTAAGGTCTAAATTCTAATGAAGTATTGTTTATGCCAATTTTCGGCAAGGAGACAACACAACACTCATAACTTCTTTTACTTTCCAATCAAAATAAACGGACTCCAAAAGAACGGGTGTGCATTGTTGCCGCCTGCGCTTATCATTTTCAATTTAGCGGTATGCAGGGCATCGGAATAGCTCATACCATGAGTTAGAATATTGCTGTAAAAATCAACCATTAGTTGCGAAGTTGAATTGTCGGACACCACCCACGAGGACACAATCACGTTGCGACTGCCGGCATACAACAACGCACGCGACAAGCCTATAATGCCCTCACTTTTAGACACTTTGCCTACGCCGGTTTCGCAGGCGGAGAGTACGGTTAAATCGGTATCCAACTTTAAGTTATAGATTTCGCCGGAGTATAAAATTCCGTCTGCGGTTTGGGTTTCGGGATACAATAAAATTCCGGACAATTCGGGATACTCCGTATTGACAACTCCGTGTGTTGCAATATGTAATATACGATAGTCGGACAATTTTTTTGTTTTAAAAGTGCTTTCGAGGGCTTCGTTACGCATCATCATTTCTGTTTTTCCGGATTGTGCTGCAAAAAGTGCACATATTTGATTAACTTCCGTTTCCGTTCCGGGCAATTCGACCACATCAACTCCGTTTACTTTTCGGTTCGAAATGTCTGAAAATACAGGAGCTATTGCCAAAATTTCGACTTCGTTATGCTTGCGAGTCTCATTATTTGAAGCTTTCAGATACAAAGCCGAAGAAAAAAAGTAACTGATTTGTTTTTGTTTTATCAAGAATGGATATTCTGTAAACTGCATTATATCACCATGATACGTCTCGGTAAATAAATTCTCGAACGGCAACATTCCGAGAATACCGTCCGGAATAATAATGAGTTTTGAGATACCCTGAAGGTCGTCTTTGGGGAACAGCAATTTGTAAAGTTCGGCTGATTTTTCAGCCAAAACAGGGAAATCTCGCGGAGCCCCTGAATGGCACAACTTGAGGTATGTTTTTACCATAAGCTCAAATTCTGCAGGTTTTTCAGCAGAAGTGAGCAACAACTTTTCAGAAGTTAATGTAAAAATCAGCAACATTTCACGCCCGATAAAATAACTGCGAAGTGCAGTGTTTTTATCCAACGTTTTTTGAATTTCGGAAACATCAATTGTTGTTGTTTTATATTTCGATTCATAATATTTCGGGTACTCACTTTCGAGACGCTTGTTCATCTCACGTAATTGAATATTCAAATCAAACAATTGATTTTCAATACGTTCTATTTCAGCCCTGTCAGAACTTTCTGCTTTTTTTTGCTCTGCGGCAGCGATACTTATTTTGAGTTGTCGTTCCATTCCGAGAATTTCCTCAGGGATTCCTGCAAATTGTTTTGCATCGGCAGCGGAAACCGCATCTGCAAGAACAGATGCCTTATTTTTTTCCGAAAATAGGAACGCTTGTAATTCATATTCGCGTTTTTTCCTGTCTTTATCCGCGAGATAGGATAAGCCGGCGGCGGCAACAACCGCATCCTCGTAAATGGTTTTGGTTTTATTTGCAAGTGCAATTTTATCGCTTTGTTTTTCGGCGTATCGTCTGGCTAAAGTAACTGTGCTGTCGCAACTTAGGTAACTGTTAAAAGCGTTTTCGGCGTAGATTGCCAACGAATCTCGAATATACAGCGCGTTATAGGTTTTAGCTTTGTTTTGAAGGGTTTGCAAAAGTTTATTGATGTCTGTACAGTTTGCTATCGGTGGGTTTTGGTCTAATTTAAGTGTATCAATGACAAAAGTTTTCACATTGGCTGCCAAACTTTTTTGGATGTACCACAAGGCTGAATCGTAGTTGTTTTGTTTGCGATACAAATCGGCAATATTGTTGTAAGTTGCAATGAGTCCGGAATATCGCTCTCCGTTATTTTTTTCATAAATTGAAGCTGATTTTCTGTAATTTTCAAGTGCTTCGGCTATCATGTTTCGGGCAGCATAGCTGATTCCGATATTATTGTAATAGGCTGCAAGTTCGGAGTGATTTTCGCCAAAATAAACTGATTTAATTTTTATTGCTTCTTGATAGTATGCCAACGCAGACTCCGGTTTGCCTTGCTTATCCAACACACTTGCAATGTTGTTACAAGTCATGGCAATCTCCGGGTTGGTATCTCCCAAAACTTTTTTCTGGATTTCATAAGCATCCTTAAACGATATTAGCGCATTATCGTAGTCTTCTTTCTCCTTGTAAGCCAAGCCGATATTGTTTAATTCATCTGCAATTTTTTTGTGCATTTCGCCATATAATTTTTGTTCAATATGCTGTGCTTTTGAAAAATATTCGAGTGCCAAATCATTTTGACCTCTTCGGTAGCAAATATTCCCTTTTCCGCTCAAAAAAACTGCGGTTTCCGGATGTAGTTCTCCGTTATATTTATGACTGATTTCAAGAGCTTTATCAATTTCTTTGTCTGCATTATCATAATCGCCGAGACTTTCGTATGCAATGCTCAAATTATTGTGTGTCGCCGCAAGCGTAGGATGGTCGTCGCCTAAATTCGCCGTTCGTATGTCTAAATCCTTTCGATACATTTCCAAACAATGTTTGTAATCGCCCGAAACATTGTAGCAATTTCCCAAACTGCTGTATATTTGTGCGGTGTATAAGTTGTTTTCGCCCAACAATTCGTCAGAAAGTTTTAATGTCTTCGTATAGTGCTCGAGGGCTTCATTGTTTCGTCCGGAATAAAA
The DNA here is from genome assembly GCA_020720705.1 of Acetofilamentum sp. Classification (GTDB taxonomy): domain Bacteria; phylum Bacteroidota; class Bacteroidia; order Bacteroidales; family JAADGE01; genus DYOJ01. Next base: position 9,049 of record DYOJ01000025.1, on the reverse strand, counting down.
TTCATAAGTTCCGTACCCGAACAGCAGGTAAAGATTAAACCGATGATTTTCTCCAAAATCGGAAGTTATTATCGGACTGATTTCATCAAGCACGGCTTTGGATTTTTCATATTTACTCAACAAAATATATGAATCGGAAACCGAAAGCTGACAAACAATATAATTTCCGAGATATTCTCCTTTTCTAAAGTATTCGCCGGCTTTCTTAAATCGGACTAAAGCACTGTCAGTCTGATACTTTTGTTTGAAAACATTTCCGGCTTCAAAGTGGTTGGTTCCTGCAATATACAGTGGGTCATCATCTTGCGAAAATGCAACAATATGAATCGAAACGAGCAAAACGAAACTAAAAATAAAGATTTTCATGGGAACGAAGTTTTACTTATTGCGGTAAAGATACGATTTTTCATAAAATTGATGAATGTATCTGCTCAAATTCTCTATTTTTTTTAATGCTGAATACTTCGTTAGATTTTAGTATTTAGATGTTAGATATTAGACTTAAATCTCTTAATTCCAATCTGTTACAATCAATATTCTGACTTTGAAATTTTCCATAACTAATTTACAATAAATCAATATCTTACAAAAATTATCAACGAATTATTGAATGCTGAATTCAAATACAAATTCTTTAGAATTCGTTCAGCATTTGCAATAGCGAAATAGTTGTCGAAAATTTTGAAAATCCAACAGCATATATCAGTTCAAAACTAGACCGGAAATTTGAGACGAGCCGATGTTTAGAGTAATTTTCGGCGTTTGAACAAGTACGGCAAAAGCACATCCTGAAAATCCGCATTGATGTCTGCCTCAACAAAATCAATTTTGTATTGTCCGCATTTGAGTTTTAGATTTGTGTAAAACTCTGCTGAATTTTGCTCAAAATAAGATTTCACATCGTTCGGATTCAGTTTTATGGTTTCGCCTGTTTCCATATCCACAAATTTATGCGGAAAATTTTGATAATCAAATAGATACTCGTGTTGTTTATCGGTAACGTGAAACAAAATAATTTCGTGTTTGTTGTGTTTCATGTGGTTTAAAGCCGAAAAAATTCGCTCTTGACTATCGGCACTGAACATGTCGCTAAAAATAATGACCAGCGAGCGGCGATGTAATTTATCTGCGGTTTCGTGCAATAAATCGGCGGGCGATGTGCGCTTGTTAAGTTGGGCTGCTTCTTTTGCAGTCAGATTGTCCAAAATTTGATACAATCGTGCAATGTGCACACCCGAAGTTTTGGCTTCGGTATGCTCTTCTATTTTGTCCGAAAACAAAGTTATTCCTACAGCATCGCGCTGTTTTTTAAGCAAATGCACCAAAGCCGCCGCACTGTATATTGAAAAAAGTAACTTGTTGATTCCGTCATTTTTACGATTCGGAAACAACATTGAAGAGGATACGTCAATGATGATTCGTGAACGCAAATTTGTTTCTTCTTCGTATCGTTTGGTAAACAATCTGTCGGTTTTGGCATACAGTTTCCAATCAATATTTTTGGTAGATTCGCCTGTATTATAAAGCCGATGCTCTGCAAACTCGACCGAAAATCCGTGAAAAGGACTTTTGTGTAAGCCCGTAATAAAACCTTCCACCACTTGCCGTGCCAGAAATTCGAGGCTCACCAGCCCGCGGTATTCGCTTATGTCCTTTAAATTTTTCACCGGTTTTTGATTTCTCGAAATTTAAAACGAAATTTGATACTTTCCTTTTTCTATAAATTTTACCTGAATAAACTCCAAAAATTCCGTTTCGACAAAGATAGGATTATTTTTGAAATAATCGGTATGTAAGGGCAAAAGTTCAAGGTCGCCGCGCAAAATTTTATGGGTTCGGAACAAAGATTTGAAGAGTGTATTCATGAAATTACTGTTCAGCAAATCGCAAAGTTGCTTTGCCGAAATCGGAAAGTCTGATTTGAGAATCAACATGTTGGCACTGTTTAAAAGGTAACGTTGCTCGGTGTCGCAATAAAAACCTAAATTGTCGGAAATAAATTTGTAGATGATTTTTTCATGAGCTTCATACAAGTGTCTCGGCGCAACTTGTTGGTACAAGCTCAGGTCGGTAGGAATATACACCGAAGCGGGTTTTAAGCCGGTTTTTGTAATGTCAGAGCCTTTGTACACAGGCATATAACCGGGTTCGGGTTCGGATTTTCGATATTTGTTGTTATTGCCCGTAACAATTCCCAACCCCCATTCGGCGCGGTTTGCAAGCGTAATGTGCGGGAGGCTGAAAACATGTTCAATGAGTTTTGCTTCGTCGGGATTAGTCCAAAAATTTAGGATAGATTTCGGCATTGTTCGCAACGAAGCTGCACTGCGCTCGTAACAATGTCCGTTGAACGTACAAGTTACGCTATCTCTTTGTTTATCATAAGGTTCATTGCGTAGAATAAATGCCTGTGCTCCGGTTTGTAAGCCTTTAAATGCTTTTCCGTAGTCCGTTAAATTCTGCAAACTAAGGTCTGATATTTTTTTGCGGGCATCCTGAAAATTGCTGATATTAAAAAATGCATCCGGTAATAAATAGCCCATAACTCCGCTTTTTGCAAGAACCGACAATCCGGCAAACACAAATAATGCGCTTGTATCCGAACTTTTGCCGGCTTTGAAAAGGTTACCGTATCGCTCTTTTTCAGCTTTTTCGATTTTTTTACCCCAAGGCGGATTCGTAAAAATGTAATCAAATTTCTGAATAGAATTAATCGCAAAATCTAAAAAGTCAGTTTGTTTGATGTTCGATGAATGGTAACCTGTTTTGTCAAAAATACGTTTAAGGGTAATTTTCACGGCGTTCGGGTCGGTATCGAATCCATAGACATTTTCGGGAAGAAATCCGAGTTCGAGGGCGCTGATGATAAAATTTCCGCTTCCGCAAGCCGGGTCGCAAAAGGTTTTGTCTGCAAAATTTTCGGAAAAACCCGAAAACATATCGGCAACGATTTCAGCAGGCGTATAATATATGCCCTCTATATTTCGAAAAGATTCTGAAAGTTCGTTTTCATAAAATTCACCTAAATCAATATCTGAATCTTGGATTTTTTTTGTTAAAATTTCCGATATTTCGACATGGTTGTGTGTATCTTTATTTTGTTTGTTGGCGCGTGAGTTGAGTTTTTCTTTACCGACAATTTCTGCTAAAAACACTTCGAATGATTTACGCGTAACGGTATTTTTCCCAAATTTTTGGAGACATCCTGTTTTTATCCAATTGCGTACTGTGGCTTCACAGACTCCGAATTGCGTAACAATTTGGTCAATAGTGTATTCTGAATCAGTGTTGTTTAGCAAAACTTAAAATGTTTTTAGCTGTTCGATAAGTTTTTCAATCGTTACTCTTTCGAGTTTTGTATATTTTAGTATTTTCTCTATCGGTTCATTATCAATAATCATTTCTTTTGCAAAATCAATTTTTTCTTTCTCAACTGTAATTTCAACTGCTTTTTCAACTGCAATTTCAACGGCTTTCTCAACGGCTCTTTCAACCGCCAATTCAATAGCACCACGTTCGTCTTGTTCTCTCATTTGGGCATATTCGTAGTCTTCCAACTCGGCTTTTGTCCAATTGTGTTTCTCAGCATCTTTGTAGGCAGTAAGTAATCCGGAGTCGTTGATGTTTTCGGGGGTAACTTCTAAATTTTCTGAGTTTTTTATGAAATAAATCCATTTATCCACTAAATTGTCTATCTCGTTCAGTTCTTTTGTGAATTTTTCCAATTCAATGAAATTAAACTCTAAATCGTTAAATTTTCGCTCACCTGTTTCATAATCCATTATCAAATGTCGAGATAAGTAATTTGGACTGTCAAAATATTTAAAGTCTAAAATTCCGATGAAAATCATAGGCTTTAGTTTTAAATATTCGTCTCCGCTGTCTATTTGAGAGGAATAACCTTTTGCACTGTAATACTGTATTCTTTTATCCAACCCTTTTTTATCGGTTAGTTGCATTTCGACAATAAAAATATTGCCTTTTTCGTCAATAGCTTTTACATCAATTACCGTAACTTTTAGCCCTTTAATTATGGGGAATTGAAAGGGATTCAGCATCGTAATTGTCGTAATCCGATTTTGATTTTCTAATTTCAAAACCGCGTTAAGAAAGGAAATAAGAATCTCCTTTTTGTTCTCGTTTCCAAATATTTTACGGAACGCAATATCGTTCTTAATATCAACAAATTTCATACTATTTTAGTTTTAATTGCCGAGTTCGAATTTGAACGTGATATTTGAAAAACATGAAATACATAATTTTGTGGTTTTATATTGTCTTTCCGTTTAGGTGCTGACATATAGGTATTTAGCGTTTAAAACTGTGCTGAAGTTCAGAACTTCAGCACAGTTGATTCATGAGCTGAACGTTCTACAGTATTGCATCCAATTTTTCGGCAAATTTCTTTTTTGGCACTGCACCAACTTGTTTATCAACAACTTCGCCGTTTTTGAAAAACAACACTGTCGGGATATTTCGTACGCCGAATTTGGCGGTCGTTTCGCGGTTTTTGTCCACGTCAAGTTTTACAATTTTGACTTTGCCGGCATATTCATTTGATAATTCCTCCAAAATCGGGTGAATCATTTTACACGGACCGCACCACACTGCCCATAAATCCATAATTACGGGAATGTCGGATTTGAGTACTTCTTGTTCAAATGTTGAATCAGTAATTTCGATAACCATGATTATATTATTTACAAATTTTATGCACAAAGATAATGTATTGATATTTGTATTACAAAAAAAAGGTTGATGTTTAACAAAATTTACTACTTTTGTTTTTGTTTTTCGGTTTTCAAATGAAACGAATTTTACGCATTATTTTCTGGTCGGTTTGTTTAACAATACCGTCTGTTTACTTAAACGCACAGAGTTTTTCGGTTTTACAATCCGAAGTATCAAACAATTCTGAACAAATATCTCTTGTACTGAAATTTGAGAATGAGAAATTTCAAAAAGAAAAATTATCATTGTTTCTGAATCAAACGCCCCGCACTTTTTTTGTGGATACACTTTCTGAGAACACTTTTTTTAGCAGCACAGATGTTATGTTTGTCATTAACGATGCCCTTTTTAGCGATAGTTTGTTTGAACGAAACTTTAGTCCGATATTGCAAATTTTTAATGCACCTAACAGTCTGAATATCGGAGTTTTCAACAATGAAACAACATCAGTTCGTCCGCCGGTTTATGCCTCGCCGGTGTTTAGTTCGGATACAGCCTATTTTTCTACATTTTTGCATCAGATTCGTCCCAAACCTCATTCTACTTCGATAACATTCTGTTCGTTCTTGCAACATATCACCACTCAATTTGCTGATTCAAAGACAACTATCAGTCGTAAAGCATTGATTTTTATTACAGATTCAATCTCGGTGGATAATTTTAAGGCTTCGTGTTATGATGAATTTCGTATCAATGATTTACCGATATATTTCTTTGTAACCGAGCATCTTTCGGAAACATCCGAAAAATCACTGATAGAACTTTGCACAAACTCCGGAGGCAGATATGTGTTCGGGAAAATCGAAGATATGAACTCTATCTTAACCGATTATATGACTGATATTGCTCTGCAAAAGCAGAGTATTGACAATTCGTTGAAAACGATAGTTGTCAATAACACAAATCGTCTTATGTTAAACAACAGACTTTTGCTTATTTACGGTCAGGATTCGGTAGAATATAACTTTGTGCAAAAAACTCAACAAAAAACCGGAACGCACACCAATCTATTTTTATTAATCCTGTTCGGACTGCTGGTATTAGTGTTTATATCATTGATTTGGAGGGGGGTAAAGCGCGGAAAAACTCAAATATCCGTAACAAAAACCCCAAATAATGCTGTTCTGGCGAAAAAAGCTAATATTTTTGCCGAGTTTTATGTTATCAACAAAGAAATTACAAAACGATATATCCTCACCGCCCATACGACAACCATCGGACGAAGTGCCGAAAATTCAATTACAATTCCGGATACGACTATTTCACAAATTCATGCGCAAATAACTTTTGAAAACGACATTTACTATATCGAAGACTTAAACAGCACAAACGGAACTTTGCTCAACGGCAAACGTATTCAAGAAAAATCAAGATTGAAAGATAAAGATTTTATACAATTCGGCATCTCATCCGCACGTTTCACTTATGCACAATGACAGAAAAAACGCAAGAAATACGCCCCTTTGAACACATTGAACTGACAGACATCGGTTTAGTGCGTTCAAATAATGAGGACAATTATTTATATGCCGAAACCGTAAACGGAACTTTGTTCGGCGTATTTGACGGCATGGGCGGACACGAACACGGCGAAAAAGCCGCACAACTTGCAGCCGAAACAATACGGGTTGTGTTTGAACGAGCTTGGCATGACGATATTAAACAACTTATAAACAATGCTATAGTTATTGCAAATACAAGAATACGCTCCGAGTTTACTCATTTGTCAGACGAACTCAAACCCGGTACAACGGCTGTGTTGATGCTCATACGCGACTCAAAAGTTTATTTTGCCCATTGCGGCGATTCCAGATTATATTTAGCATCTGCCGGCAGTTTGATACAACTAACCAAAGACCATTCGGTTGTTCGGGAAATGATTGATTCAGGCTTAATCTCGGAAAAAGAAGCCGCCACACATCCGCGCAGAAATGAAATCACGAATGCTCTCGGAATATACGAAACCGTAGAAGCAACAATTTATACAGAGCCGTTGTATCCGCTTGATAATGACATGCTTATGCTTTGTACAGACGGTTTGAACGGTATGATTTCCGAAAAAAAAATTCGACATATCCTTTCCGCAAAAGATTCGCTCAATGCCATGGCGGAATCCCTCGTAACCGCAGCCAAAAATGCCGGCGGCTCTGATAATATTACGGTTATACTTGTTCGCTTTTTTAATACCGGCAATAAGCAGGACAAACCTGTGATTCAGAAACAAGCGATTCGCAAAAAATATAAACTCAGAGAAATTTTTATAGGAATTGCGTTTATCTTGATAGTAATTTTCGGATTAATCCGGCACAATACCGACCGCAATTCATCCAACCATGCAAGCTCGTGCAGAACATTCTCAAAAGATGATAAGCAACCTATTACAAGTTTCGGACTTGCCCCCGAGCAACTATACAAACTGACAGGCTGTCGTCCGGACAGCTTATCCGACAATGCGAAACACCAAAGGCTTTTTTACAGAATTGATGAAAAATGTTTGATTAAAAATTCGCCCGACAAATGATAGGAAACCTGATAAACGATTACGAAATTGACGAAATCGTGGACAAAGGCGGCATGTCCACAGTATATCTGGGCGTTCATCGAAAGCTCAAACGCAAAGCTGCCGTTAAAATGCTCAATCCGGTATTGGCAACCAATCCGATGTATATTGAACGCTTTAAAAATGAGGCACTTTTATTGTCAAAGCTTAACCACCCCAATATCATTGCCTTATACGATTATGTAGAAAACGAATTTGGTTATTTCCTTATCACCGAACTTGTTGAAGGTCAAACACTTGATAATTATATTGACGAAATTACCGGACCTATGCCGGAAAGCAAAGCCGTCAAATTGATGCTGCAAATCTTGGATGCTATCGCACATATACATTCTAAAAATATTTTGCACCGCGATATTAAACCCGGGAATTTTATCATCACTGCCGACGATAATGTTAAAGTTATTGATTTCGGTATTGCAAAATCCATAGACCAAAACAGCCCGACATTTACAAAAGACGGCTCAAAAGTCGGAACTACAATTTTTATGAGTCCGCAACAAGTTCGAGGTCAAGTACTTGACAGACGTTCCGACATCTACTCGCTGGGAGCAACTCTGTTTCAAATGCTTACGGGACAATATCCTTATGACAGAAATCAGAGCGAATATGATATTTACAATAAAATAGTAAACGAAGATTTTCCTGACCCAAAACTGTTTTATGTCGGCGTATCCGAAAAAATGCGAACAATTATTAAGAAAGCAACACAGAAAAAACCCTTAGACAGATATCAATCCTGTGATGAATTTAGTTTTGCGCTCCTATCCGGACAAAAAAAAAGCCTGAAAAACGCATCGGTAAGCCTAAAAACAAAAATCATTGAAGTTTCTGAATTAGAGATAATAACACCTCGATTCGATACTAATTTTGTCCAAAAACTGACCTTATTATTGTCTTCAATATTATTTGCAGCGATGATAATTGCCGGCGTTTATTTTCTGACACGCAAAGAGATGCGCCGAGTGCTTGCCGGGAATACAGTTATGTTTGCCGCCGATACCATAAATGCTCCGGAATTGGAACATCTGAATTACGGCGAAACTGTAAAACTCATCGGAAAACCGACTCCTGATAAATCATACCAAAAAGCCTATAGTTTAAGAAATACAGCCGGCTTTGTAAGAAATATTGACCTTTGCGACGAACATTCATACAAACAAATTAATTCAATCCTGCAAAATAGTTATGCCGGCTCAGAAATATCGTCCTATTTCAAATTACGACTGAAAAACTATTTTTTAGAAAACAATCTTTTTGCCCAAAACACACCGCAATGGGGTATTGTTGCAGCCCCGTATAAAATTTACGAACCCAACACCCTCACTTACGGCGATTTTGATAACGATACGATACAAGATTTTGTCTGTGTACTTCAAAAAACGGACAGCGCAGCCTACCGACTTTTACTGTTGTTCGGCGAAAAAGATGAATATTTTACGGTTGATTTTACAGAACCTGTTAAAATTTACACTGCCCTCAGCGGTCCCAAAGGCAGCAGGTGGTTTTTGGGCGAAACCACAAACGCTCCCTCCGGAACAGACAGTAAAAAAGAATTACGCAAATTTAACTATTTGAAAACCGATGCAATTATCGTCAATAAAATCAATACAGACGAACGAGTTTTATACCAATACAATCACGAAGAACGTATGTTGAATTTTTATACGCAACCAAAATAGATTGAAACAATCTATACTAAAACTGAGGATAGTTGAGTTTTCGATTTAAAGTAATTAACTGATAATCTATTACATA
>DYOJ01000500.1 GCA_020720705.1 Acetofilamentum sp. | reverse complement strand
ATTTAAAAAATTAATCTTGAATGTAAAACAACTTGACATTTATGATAAATTCTAAATTCAACTTTATCAACTTTCATCTGTAAAAAATTCTTGAATTTTTCAGGCTAAAACCATCTTTTTCGTTTGAAAATAATCAGGATAACCGAAACCGAGAGCAACATCAGACCAAGCGCGTAAGGGTAGCCCCACGTTTTGCCAAGTTCGGGCATGACATCGAAATTCATCCCGTAAATTCCTGCAATGAGAGTCGGAGGCATAAAAATGACAGTCATGACGGTAAAAAATTTCATAATCCGGTTTTGTTCCATATCCACCAAGCCCAAAAAAGTATTTTGTAAAAATTCGAGACGTTCAAAATTGAACCCGGATTGTTCTATCAGCGAAATGACGTCGGTGCTCATTATCTGTATCTTAACGGCATCTTCTTTAGGAAATATTTTACTTTTGAGCATCGCGGACAGGATTCGTTGTTTTTCAATCACATTGTCTCGTATCAGAATTGTCGCCTCCTCAATATTTGCGATTTTCAGCAAAATATCACGACTCAGATGCTCGGACGTGTAGATTTCTTTGCTCAAACTTGAAATCCGTTCGGTAATAAGTTCAATATGGTCGGCATCGTAATCAATGCGGGCATCCAAAAGCATCAAAAAGATGTCATCACCGTCTTGCGGCTGCCCGATTTTTAGTTTTCGGGCGGTATCATCAAATGTTTTTAAGTGCGTATCTCGTTGTGTGATAAGTATCTTGTCTTTGATGATAAAGGATACCGTGCTGTTTATATTCTGTTCGTTTTCTTTACGAAAATAGTGCATATTGATGCCTATTTCATCTGCGGTTTCAAAATATTTAGAGCTTGTTTCGATTTCCTCGCTCTCCTGTTTTGTGAACAATTCCACCCCGAATGTCTGTTCGACATACGCCTTTTCGTGGTCATCGGCAGCGATTAAATCTACCCAGATGACTGAATCCCGCGAAAAATTTGTTCCGCGTGCTTGTGTTGTTACACCGTTCTTAATTGTAAAATAATGTATCAAAGACGGACGATTTATGATTAATTCCTCTTAACGGTAATATGTCCGTTGTAGCTTCTGTAAAGGGTTTCAATCACATACCAATAGGTGTCCGGTTTTACGGGTGCGCCGAGGTAAGTGCCATCCCAGCCTTTGTCCGCGATACCGTAACGGATAAGTTCTTTACCGTATCTGTCATAAATATAGATAGTTCCGTTGTCGAACTGCTCTGCGCCCTCAATTTCCCAAGTATCGTTTATTCCGTCTCCGTTAGGCGAAAATATTGTCGGAATAATTACGGGAATTTCTACCTCTATCCACTGCTCATAAGTTGTGATACAATTGTTTGTATCTTTTACGCTAATTTTATAAAGCCCCTCCTCGATATCTTCAAAACTAAACTGTTCTGAAAAAGCCGAATCGTTTACGGAATACAAAAGCGGTTGAGCATCGCTTTGCGCAAGTATTGTAAATGAACCATTTACGGAAGTGTCAATATCAACTTCGGGCAAGGGATTCACTGTAACCAAAACGTCGTCTTGATTGACACAATTTTTTGAAGAGGTTGCTGTAGCGGTATATGTTCGAGAAGATGTCGGTGTAAATTCTGAATTTTGAGCAATATTTCCGCTCCAAACAATGGTGCCGTCGCCTTGTGCAATGAGGGTTATACTGCCGCCGGCACAAATCGCCTTATCATCTCCCGCACTAATTTCGGGTAATTTATTGACTGTAAGTTTCACAAAATCAATAACTTCACCACATACATTTGAGACTGACACCGAATACAAACCGCTCGTATCCGAACTCAAAGTCAAGCCGATTTCACCTGTATTCCATAAATAGCCGTCGTAACCGGGTTGAACCGAAAATTTATGCGTTTCACCCTCACAAACTTCAACATCTTCTCCAAGTTCAATGATTGGTTTATAGTCTAAATTCAAAATCAAAGTATCTGAATCCGAGCATGTTCCGTTTTGAACTGACCAGAAAAAAACGTTGTCGCCGCTTTGCAAATTCGTAACGAGCGTATTTGCCGAAGCCGTATTTGAAATCACGATGCCGGATGTAGGGCTGAACCATTTCCCAAAACCTGAAGTCGGGACAGAAGCGTTTAATGTAAACTTATCAATATCACATAGTTGAACATCATTCCCGGCAACTGCATCTCTGAAAAGATGCCTTGTTATCAGTAATTCAGCTTGTTGTGAGCATGTTCCGGACGTTAAAGTCCAATATATAAGATTTTCGCCTTCGGATAACCCTGAAACGATTGTATTTTGAGAAGATATTTCTGAAAATTGCAGGTCGGTATTCACAGATGACCAGACGCCGGATTCGGCTGTTGAAATACTTCCGGATAAATTTGCCGTAGAATCAGCACATAATTCGAGATTAGAACCGGCATCAGCAATCGGCATTCTGTCATTTGTCAGGATAACAGTATCATTTTCAGCACACAATCCATTTTTCACTTCCCAAATTAATAGATTTCGATTGTATGCCAAATTACGCACAATAGTCTGATTGTCAGTCGTATCGTCGAATGCAACAAGACCTGAAA
>DYOJ01000499.1 GCA_020720705.1 Acetofilamentum sp. | reverse complement strand
TTTTAGAGTCTGTTGTCTGTAATCTGACGTCTTAAATCTAATATAATGTTTAATTACTGAAAGTTATTGACAGATTTTTTTTAGATTCAAACACAGATAGTTCAACTTTTTTAACTATTTTTGCTCTCAAAAGATATGCGACTAAGAATTTTTATCATCCTGATTTTAAGTAATATACATGTATATTCTCAAACAATTGAGGTTGCGGGCCGAGTGCAGTCCGATGGTGGTAGCTTGATTGAGGGAGCATCGGTTCGAACAAAAGATAACAAATTTTATATTGCTACCGACATTCGCGGACGATTCCGACTTAATGTTCCGAATACATACAACGAATTGATAATTACTGCATTAGCTTATGATACTGCAGTCATATCATTGACTGATTATATTGATGAATTTGTCGAAATTGTGCTTGAACCGATTTCCGGAATTAAAGAAATCGTCATTCACGGTGAGGGCATCAACGCTGCGGGCGATTTAGGGATTGATGCACAAATTTCTAAGGTTTTACCCTCCGTTTCAGGCGGAATCGAGGATTTGGTTAAGCTAAATTTGGGTGTTACAGGTTCGCGAAACGAAATGAGTTCTCAATATTCTGTTCGGGGCGGTAATTTTGATGAAAATTTAGTTTATGTCAATGGTATTGAGGTCTATCGTCCGCAGTTGATACGCGAAGGACAGCAGGAGGGGTTGAGCTTTATTAATCCTGATTTAGTTTCAAAAGTCCGATTTTCTGCCGGCGGTTTTGGTGCCAAATACGGCGATAAGTCTGCTTCGGTGTTAGATGTAACATACAAACAACCACGCGATTTCGGATTTATTGCTTCCGGAAGTTTGTTAGGCGGAAGCCTTTCCGTGCAAGGTGTCTCGAGGGATGGATATTTTTCATACATAGGAGGCTTACGTTACAAAAATACTCGAATGTATCTTGATTCTTCGGAAGTGTCCGGTGATTACCGACCAAGTTTTTTCGATTTTCAGACATACATGACGCAACATCTTTCTAATCAATGGAGTATCAGTCTTTTACTTAATGCTGCCGACAATCAATTCCAATTTATTCCCGAAGATAAAGATGTCTATTTTGGGACGATAACAGAAGTCTATGGCTTATTCGTAGATTTTGAAGGACAGGAGAATAATCGTTTTTCAAACTTTACCGGAGCCACTTCTTTAAATTTCCGAGTCAATGAAAAATCAGAGTATCGGCTTGTTTTATCCGGTATAAAAGCGATTGAAAATGAGACTTTTGATATATACGGAGTGTATAGTTTGAACCAAATAGACAGCGATTTCGGCTCGGAAAATGCCGGCGACAGTCTGTTGAATCTGGGCTATGGATTGTACATGGAGCATGCTCGAAACTTATTGAATGTTACCGCATATTCTGTTGCGCTCAATTCGGTTCATAAGATTTCTAAACACGAACTTACTTCCGGAATTATCTTAAAGTATGATAGCTTGCATGACAAAACAGATGAATGGGAGCTGTTAGATTCCGCAGGCTATTCCATCCCGTACAATGGTAGTTCCGTTCAGATGTATCGCAATATAAAAGCGGTTAATTCTCTGACAACAAATCGTTTAGAAGCATATATTCAGGATGTGTATTCGTTTAAAACTACTTCTACTATTTGGGAATTTCAAGGCGGAATACGAGGAAATTTTAATACCTATAATCGTGAACTATTAATAAGTCCGCGAGGCTCTATGGCTGTTTTGTTTACCGGAAATCCGCATTATCACAAACTACGCTTTGCAGCCGGAAGATATTATCAACCACCTTTTTACAAAGAATTGAAGCAGGAAAACGGAAATATTCTCTCCGGAAGTACCGCACAAAAATCTATCCATTTTATTGCAGGTTACGAACTAAAATTTAGAGCTTTAAATAGAGATTTAACCCTAATCAATGAATTGTATTATAAATCTTTAGATAATTTTATCCCGTTTGAGCTTGATAATGTTCGCATCAAATATTTAGCCGACCGGCGAGCGCGAGGGTATATTAGAGGTATTGATGCTAAAATATTTGGCGATTTTGTTGTAAACGGTGCAGAATCGTCATTTACAGTTTCTGTAATGCAAACCGAAGAAGAGGTCTATAGTATAGCAAATCAGTCTGTTGAAATTTCAGAAGGATATTTGCCGCGTGCGACCGACCAACTTGTTTCTACGAATCTTTTTTTACAGGATTATATTCCGGGTATGAAAAGTTTTAAGGCACATTTAAACATGGTATTCGGCACAGGTTTTCCGTTTTGGTCTTCTATGGCGGGGCGAGCCGCCGGATGGCAACGTTCCTCGGATTACAAACGCGTGGACTTGGGTGCAAGTTATGTGCTTGTAGGAGCAGATGCACGCCGTAAATTCTCCGGATTTCTCGGTTCGTTTAAAAATGTTTGGTTTACAATGGAGGTTTTCAATCTTTTGGATGTCAAAAATACAATATCATATTCGTGGATGCTCGTTGTCCCGAATACTTCAATATATGGTGCTCAGGTGCAACAATATGCCGTCCCAAATCATCTTTCAGGCAGGCGTTTCAACTTAAAACTTTCCATCGAAATTTAATGAC
>DYOJ01000498.1 GCA_020720705.1 Acetofilamentum sp. | reverse complement strand
ATTGTCATATTGTAGTCAAAAATAGTCATTAAGTAGTCATTCGTAGTTTATTATTTAGTTTCAATCGAATTTCTACCGAATTTCATAAAACATTCAAGTCGAAATATTCCTATAACTTAAATAATTTCAATGTGTTATGAGTTTTCTTTCAGCGACTAAATATAGAAAATCATAAAAAAATCATAAAAAATTAAATGTCGTTACAAACGTTTCAAAAAAAAATATTAGATTTGGACTTTCAGAAAAACATGATTTTTTCATACCAATACTTCGTTAGTAATCAGAAGTAAGATATTAGACTCAAGTTATTGAAAATAAACAAGTTAAACAAAGAATGTCAATGATAATGTATGTAATTAAAAATCAGTAATTTACGGTGATTTTAACCGACTATTAAATATCAAACTCAAAAGTAATTTCTCAGAACCGAGCAACTTTCCTCTACGAACGTTTGGATATCAGTCAAATACAAAAATACATAAAAAAAATAATCATAAAAAAATTGACCAACAACGGAATGAATCATCGGACATAATTACAACGGATTTTGAAGTGCTATGCAATAGCTGAAATAGTTTCATGTGTCAATCTATCATTTTCAAAATATTGAATATCAGTTAAATACAAAAAAATATACAGATGAAAAAATTATTCTCAATAGGCGAAACCCTGCCCAAACGCACAGTCCTTATTATTGAGCTGGGCGGTTTGGGGCTTGTTCTCTTGCTTTGGTATTTGCTCACGGTACAACACGAAAGTTTGTCCATAAATTTTGTATCATCAGCTCCGGCTAAAACTCAATACGTTTGGGATGGTCCCGGGGGGTATCGTTCGGAGTTTTCGGGAGATAATTATTTGGGCAAACTCGAACCCGGCACTTACCGTTTTTCAGCTCGGATTGACTCTTCACACATCATTGAAGACAGCGTAGTTTTGGATAAAAATTTAACTGAAAAAGCTATCTTTGAATTTAGTAAAGACACGCTCGACCTGACACTCACCCTGTCTGTAGATGCTGACGGATTGATAGGCAAAGGCATTCTGCCTCAGCCGCTTGCAGTACTTCGTGCGTTCCGCGATTTACATTTCGACAGCGAGGGCAAAGTTAAAGATAACAGCATCATATTTGAAACATCTTACTCACTTTACCTAAATATTTTGGGCTATGTTGAAGCCATTTTATTCTCTATCCTGATAGGTTTTCTGATTGGCTTAGTCCCTTTTTTCAGAGCATTTATGAGTCGCGGAATGAACGCCGTGCGATTCATCCCGCTGTCAGCCGTAACCGGAATTTTCATTGCTTGGTTCGGAATTGAATCAAATATGAAAATCCAATTTTTGTCTTTTGGTATATTTGTTTACCTGATGCCTGTTGTGGTTCAACGCATTGACGAACTCCAAAAAGTATATCTGCAAACCGCATACACACTCGGAGCTTCCAAATGGCAACAAATTCGCACCATTTATTTTCCTGCTGTAACCTCCAAATTGATTGACGATATTCGTGTGCTGACAGCAATATCGTGGACATACATTATTCTTGCCGAACTGCTCAACCAAAAAGGCGGTATCGGCGGTTTGATTCACCTTTCGCAACGCCAAAGCAGATTAGACCAAGTATTTGCCCTACTGTTTGTTATCGTTCTGATAGGTATCATACAAGACCGCATATTTAGTTGGCTCGACAAGATTTTGTTCAAATTCAAATATCAATCAGCCTCAAAATAAAAAATATCAGCATAAATATCAACATTATGAGCGTAACATTTCAAAATACGGAACTTCCGGACATCATAAATCTAAAAAATATATCTCAATCCTACGACAACGGAAAGGTTCAAATCATCAAAGATTTTGAATTACTGATAGAAGACATCCCGGACAGAGGTCAGTTTATCGTGATACTCGGACCGTCGGGCTGCGGAAAATCAACAATTTTGCGCTATATTGCGGGTTTACAAAAACCGACAACAGGCGAGATATACATCAACGGAAAACAGCGCACCGAAGAAGACCGCATAGGCATGGTATTTCAACAATACTCCTCCTACCCTTGGATGTCAGTTTTAGATAATGTTGCTTTGGGTTTAAAGTTCAAAGGTGTTCCGCTTAAAGAACGGCGCGAACGTGCTATGGAGGTCGTCAAAATTGTAGGATTGGAAGGGCACGAACAAAAATTTGCTCAATATCCGAACTTATCCGGCGGACAATTGCAACGTGTAGCTATTGCACGCAGTTTGCTGACTAACAATGAAATAATGCTCATGGATGAACCCTTCGGAGCATTGGATACCAACACCCGGTTGCGCATGCAGGATTTTGTTATCAAAGTTTGGGAAGAACTGCAACCCACAATCGTATTTGTTACACACGACATCTCGGAGGCAGTCTATTTGGCTGATGATATTTTTATTATGGGAAATGCACCCTCGAAATTTGTCGAACATATTGATGTTAATTTACCCTTCCACCGCGACCGTAACATCAAGCGCGACAAGAACTTTGTTGAACTTGTGCATTATATCGAAGACAAAATGATGTCCTTAGAAAAGAAAACGGATTAATTGATATTACAGTTTTTT
>DYOJ01000497.1 GCA_020720705.1 Acetofilamentum sp. | reverse complement strand
CTTAATGACTATTTTTGACTACTATATGACAATACTTTCGATTGGAAAAATGAATATAATTGACATAAAATCAAGTATTTATACGTTTTCTTACAGACACTAAATAGCTGAAATTAAGTCCATTGATTTTTTTAGACTGATTTTTATTAACTTTTCAAGTCATTATTTCTTACAAAATACTTATATAATGCAATATATGTTTTAAACCTTTTCAAAAAAAGGCTGTCAAAACATCAAATTCAAACATACAAGGTTTTATTCACAAAATTTAAAAAATCATGAAAAATGTAAGTTTAAAGTTCGGGGTATTGTTTTTACTTGCCCTTGTTTTGAGTTCTGCTGTTTTTGCACAGCGAGGGCAAGGCGCAATGGGAGGCGGTGAATGTATGATACCGAATCTGACAGATGAGCAAGAAACGCAAATTGAAAAATTGCGCACAGCACACCAAAAAGAGGTGTTACCGCTCAGGAATCAATTAGGCGAGATGGAGGCTAAATTACGCACACTTACTACCGGTAATAAAGTAGATATGGCATTAGTAAACAAACAATTGGAAGATATTTCTGCGGTGAAGTTGCAGTTGGCAAAAAAGCGTGAAGCTCACAAACAAGATGTCAGAAAATTACTCACTGATGACCAACGTGTGCAGTTTGATATGCACTCCGGCATGGGAAAAGGCAGACCCGGCAAAGGTTCCATGGGCCCGATGGGACGTCCTGACAGACCTTGCGACGAAACAGGACCCGGTGCTCCAAGATAATTACTTTTTTTTCTTAACTGTAATAAAAAAAATCCCTGCTATAATTTTAGCAGGTTTTTTTTTGTGAGTTATTATGTTATTGCTTAATAAATTTTAGGGTATTACGAATCCCGTCTGCTGTGAGTGAAATAAAATATAGACCGGGTTGCAAATTTCTGACATCCAGAGTATTCGATTCTGTGTTTTGCAAAAGGTACCTTCCGCAATTTCGTCCGGCAATGTCGGTTATTTCTGCTGAATATGTGGGGCTGTTTAAGTTATTTATTGTCAAAAAATCAGTAGTAATTGAGGGGTAAATTATAAAATAATCTGTCTGATAAGAAATATTACTGCCGTCGTTCGGATATACAAGAATCGGATTGTTTGCGCAGGTTTCTGTTAAATAGACCTCGTTTCCCAAACTACCGTAGTATTCAGCAACGAATATCGTATATGTTTCATTAAGATTTCCTTCAAAAGTAACAAAGGGGTATTCTGTTGGTTCAATGTTTCCCACACAATACCAACCACTTGAGCCTATTTGGTCTCCATAACCGTATTCTTGGGCAGGTGCATAAGATTCACCGTTTTCCGGCGTTGGCGGACTTATAACATAATCGCCTTGTTTCATAAATATTGCACTATGGCAACCATTACCCGGAATCCACTGCAGGAAAACTTCGCCGATAGCTTTCATCGGTAATATTTGATTAACATCACATGCCTGTATCATTTCGTATTCATAGGCTCCGATGCTCGGATACAAACTGTGTCGTGTTTTACCTGAAATATCATACGTAATTTCTGTTTCAGGTGTACCGTGCGCCACTGCGGGTGAGCATTTATGCAAGTGAAGGTCATCGTTTGACAAAAATTGCGGGTTTTCAAAATACGAATGAGAGTCTCCGCTTGTCCATGCTCGCCAATCTTCGATATCCATTGCTCCGAAATTTGTCCATGCTAATACGGAAACATCCCAATCGCCTTCTGCAAAATAGACATTATCATCAATTTCTGAAAAAGGGGAGGTGAGTAAATCCGTAACAATTGCAACACCATAAGTTATTTCGGTGCTTCCGTCTCGCTCGCCCAACAAATTTGAAATGATATTGTTTCTCATTTTTATTCCCGAACCTGCTCCTATTGCAATACCTGCTGCAAAAACATTTGAGCTGCCCAATCCTATACCATACGGGTCATTCTCGGGCATAAATATTGTATTGTTCAAAATGGATATTCCGGAGGTCATATCCGGACATAATATTGCAATTCCGCAGGGGAAATTATCTGTTCGGCTGTCCGATGCAACACCGGAAATGTGATTGTTGAAAATATTGAGTGCTTCCGCATCCACATTCATGAACGCCAATGCCTGCGCCGCATGCGTGCCGGTATGGATAATATTTGAGACTGTATTTCCCGATACTGTAATATTTCCGGTACTACCTTCTGTAAAAACCCCGTAAATATCATGTTCTTTCTCTGAAAGTAAATTGTAAAGATAATTCTTTCGGACAACAAAATCGGATGCTGACTGCAATCCGATGCCAAGTGATACTGTTTCAGAATCGGACTCCGAGCCGATTTCGTTGTTCTCAAACAACAATCCGGAGCCGCCGTCAGAGAGGATGCCTGTGTACACATTTTTAATAGAATTATTTGAGACGGTAACATTTGTAAAGTGTCCGTTGAAAATTCCGAAATTGTCATAATCCTTTCCTGCTCCGATTATGTTGCAGTTTTTAACAACAATATCTTCGCCGCCTGTTTCGCTTGTAAGCATTCCAATAACAGCAACATCATTATATTGATGAGTGTTTATTAGGGTGATATTTTTAGAGTCTGTGT
>DYOJ01000496.1 GCA_020720705.1 Acetofilamentum sp. | reverse complement strand
AACCGTAAACCGTATAACCGTGTTATTAACGTCGTTCGGATCTTTTTTCTAACTTCGTTCAGTTTGCAAGTTTCACAAACCTGATTTCAGAAAGCAAAGTTAAGTTTTATCATACCCGAAGCACATTTTGAGTGTTTTTTTTGAAAATTTATATAAAACTTTTCAATTAAGATGTAGGAATCATAATTTTTATTTATTTTTGCGCAAATCCCCTAATAATCAAAATATAATGTTCTTAACTGTACAAGAAGCGATAGATTTAAGCGGAAAAAGTCAAACGACTATACACCGCTTATGCCAAAAACACGAAGGTTCAAAATTTATACGCAAAGAGCGTAATAAATACTTGATAGACAAGGATTTCCTTCTGGAAAAATATCCTCCCGGAAGCGAAATCGAACCTGATATTGAAGATAACGAATCTGAAAATTTTGAAGCAAAGCTGGCTGCAATGACCGATGAGAAAGAACGCGAAATTGCAAGTCTTAACGCTGAGAAGATTCAATTTCAAACCATCATCTCCAATCAGGAACACCGGATAAAAGAGTTGGAAGAAGACATGTTTGCTCAACAACACGAACTTGCTGAACTGATTGATTCTAACGAACATTTGGTTATAGAAGTTGAAGCCTACAAACAAAATTTAATTTCGGCAAGCCCTGAAGAAACAGCTTCAGAACATGCTTTGCCGGCATCAACTTTCGATTTGGATGCTCATAAACGAGGCGTACGATACACAATTTCCGGAATCACAATATCTTCGATGTTGCTGATTGCCTTTGTGTTTATGATGTATTATCTCACAAAATAACATCTCGGAGTTTGGAACATCGGCAGTCCGTAATTGTAAACGGTGAATTTCAATACGCCGATAAAGTTCCGTTACCCTTTGATAACAGAGCCTTTCTTTACGGCGATTCGGTGTTTGAAACACTCATTGCCGTAAGGATGCACTTGCCGTTTTTGGATTTGCACCTTGCTCGTTTATCCAAAGCCTTAAGTATGTTGGGCATTGAATCCGAACCTAAATTCAATCTGAAATCCGACATACTGAGAGATGAAATCCTGCGATTACTCAATAAAAACAAGCATTACTTGTATGCTCGTGTTCGTATACAAGTATTTCGCAGTTCGGGCGGACTGTTCAGTCCCGAAAATTTGACTGCGCAATATCTCATTCAAACAACAGCCCTGAATGACTATAATACGCACAAACACGACTTGTTCGTGTCTGTATATCAAACACATAAAGTAACTCCGACAGAATTTTCTCCCTATAAAATATCAGGGAATTTTCGCATCAATATCCTTGCCGGTATTGCCAAAAAATCTATTAAAGCCGATGATATGCTTCTGTTGAATAATATTGGAAATGTTTGTGATTCAATATCTTCCAATGTTTTTTCGGTTAAAAATAACATTGTTGCCACTCCACCCGTTGCTTCGGGTTGTGTATCAGGTATTACGCGCGGGCTTGTGATGAAACTTGCAAACCAAGCAGGCTTGAGATGTGTTGAACATGAATTGACGCTTGATAACATCTTACAAGCCGATGAAGTTTTTTTATCAAATTCGATAAGAGGGATTTGCGGCATAAGAGCATTTAATCAGCAACGGTATTTGCATGCAACAGCTCGTAAACTGTCCGATGCACTTGTTGAGTTGCAGAACTCAAAGGTATTCCTTTAACATATTGCTGCGAACTTTTAAGGTGCGCATCGAACGACTTTTTATTTGACGAACGCGCTCTTTGGTGAGGTCAAACATAAGTCCGATTTCTTCGAGTGTAAGCGGATGCGGAACGTCAATACCATAATATAGTTTGACAATTTCAGCTTCTCGTTTGGACAATGTGTTAAGTAAACGTAACAATTCAGACTTTAATGAATCCTTCAACATTTCACTTTCAGGCGATTGATTATCAGGATTTTGCAAGATACTGTGAAGGTTGCGGTCATCATCTTCATCAATCGGAGCATCCAATGATATATGTCGCTCGCCTTCTGCCATTGCTTTTTTTACTTCTTTTGGGGCAATATGTAATTCTTTCGCAATTTCTTCAGCTGTAGGTTCACGTTCGTAGCGTTGCAATAAATCTGTAAAACTCTGATTTACTTTTGCTATCGAACCGATTTTGTTCAACGGTAGGCGCACAATGCGAGAGTGTTCCGCAAGTGACTGAAATATAGATTGTCGTATCCACCACACGGCATACGAAATAAATTTGAATCCTTTGGTTTCGTCAAATCTCCGTGCAGCTTTTATTAAGCCGATATTACCTTCATTGATAAGGTCTATCAGTGTAAGTCCTTGATTCTGATATTGTTTTGATACTGAAACAACAAATCTTAGGTTTCCTTTAATGAGTTTGTCGAGTGCTACAATATCTCCCTGCCTTACTTTTGCTGCAACTTCCGATTCTTCTTCAGGTGTCAACATGGAGTATTTGTTAATTTCATGCAAATATCTGTCCAATGCAATAGACTCTCTCGAAGTTACCTGTTTTGAAATCCTAAGCTGTTTCATACCCCAATATTTAAGCCGTCCAATATACGTATTTTTTTCTAAATTGTAAGATATTTTTGACTAAA
>DYOJ01000495.1 GCA_020720705.1 Acetofilamentum sp. | reverse complement strand
TTTTTAGAAGAACAAGCAAAACAGAATAACACAAAGTTTTAATCAAAAAATAAATATACCATGGCAAAAATATTTCAAATAAAAATTTCTTTAAAAAACGCAAAACCACCAATTTGGCGACGCATAAAAATTGATGCCGCCACCGATTTAGAAACATTTCATAATGTTTTACAAGATGTGATGGGGTGGACAAATTCGCATCTCTTTGAGTTTGTAGCAAGCGACAAAAAACGTTACGGAATCATTGATGATGAATATGTTGATGGGTATGAAGATGTAACAGAAGCTTCTGAGGCAACATTACAAGATGTCCTCAAACGAGAAGGTTCCAAAATTATTTATGTTTATGATTTTGGCGATTGCTGGGAGCATGAAATTTTGTTAGAAGAGCAGTCTGTCGGAGATGACGGAGACCTCCCTATCTGTATTACAGGAAAAAAAGCCTGTCCGCCGGAGGATTGCGGCGGTCTTTGGGGCTATTATGATATGCTTATAATCATCAAAGACAAAAAACATCCCGAGCATAAAGAAATGTTAGAATGGCTCGGCTTTGATTTCGACCCCGACCATTTTGATAAAAACGAAGTCAATGAGCTGATAGGAAATTAACCTCCAATGCCTCAAAGTTTCATCCAAATACACATTCATTTTGTCTTTGCCGTAAAATATCGGCAAAACCTGATTCCTGTGGAGCGAAACGATGAATTGCAAAAATACATCACGGGCATTGTGCAAAACAGAAAATGTAAAATGTTAGCAATCAACAATATGCCAGACCATTTGCATAAGTTTGTCGGACTGCATCCGTCGTATCCGCCCGCAAAATTAGTGCAAGAAGTCAAGGCAATTTCCTCAAAATTCATCAATGAACAAGGTTGGATTGCCCAACGCTTTGAATGGCAAGGCGGTTACGGCGCGTTTTCGTATGCACGTTCGCAAGTGAAAACCGTGATTCGATACATCATAAACCAACAAAAACACCATGCAAAGCAAAATTTTAAAGAAGAATATATCCAAATTTTAGATAATTTTGAACTGAAATATAAAAATAGAGATTTGTTTGAATTTTATGACTGATTTCAAGGCAGTTCCCTGCCTTGCCACAGATAGTTTTTAGTCTCGCAGAGACGTCCTATATGTAACCTGAGACGGCAGTCTCAGGTTACTCGCGACGGCAGTCGCACAGAAAAAATGCCAATATAAACATCACCATCAAGTGAAAACCGCTTTTTTATGAAATCTACCTCAAAATCAAACATTTTCAAAGCTCTGGGTCCGGGATTGTTGTGGGCAGGAGCGGCAATCGGTGTATCTCACTTGGTGCAATCTACGCGAGCAGGTGCCGATTTCGGCTACGAATTGGTGTGGGTAATCCTTGCGGCAAATTTTTTCAAGTATCCATTTTTTGAGTTTGCGCCGCGTTATGCTGTTGCTACGGGCGAAAATTTGATTCAAGGGTATGCAAGGCTTGGGAAATGGGCGGTGTATTTATACGGATTGCTCACTTTGCTTACCATGTTTACGCTAATGGCTGCCGTAACTGCCGTAACAGGCAGTGTGTTAGCCTCAGTCGCAGGCGGACAGGCAAGCGATTTGGCACTTTGGTCGAGCGGGATACTTATTGTTTCGGCAATAGTCGTGATTATCGGTAAATACAATACGATTGACCGCGCTATAAAACTTATAATCGTATTACTGACCGTATCAACAATCGTAGCTGTTGCGGCAGCAGCCGGTTCTGAACACCCCAAGGTAACAGAGGAGTTACAGCATTTTGATTGGGTTCTGAACGTAGGTTTTTTGCTTGCACTTGCCGGGTGGATGCCTACGGCAATTGATGTATCGGTTTGGCATTCGGTTTGGACTATTGAAAAGAAAAAAGCTACAGGATATACACCTAAGCTAAAAGAAGTATTGTTGGATTTTAATGTCGGCTACATCGGAACAATTATAATTTCTCTCGGATTCGTGGCACTTGGTGCAATGGTAATGTACGGCAGCGGCAATACGTTTTCGGACAAAGGTGCTGTGTTTGCGGGGCAAGTAATTGATATGTTCACCAAAAGTATAGGACCATGGGCATATTGGATTATTGCGATTGCAGCACTTACAACCATGCTGAGCACCACCATAACTTGCACCGATGCTTATCCGCGTGTGCTCGAACCGACTACAAAATTTATTTTCCCGAAATTAAACAAAGACAAATACACAAAATCCTTACAATTTTTCTGGTTGGCACTCACAATTTTCGGAACAATATTGATATTCTTTTTCTTCATGGGCAGTATGAAAACAATGGTTGATATTGCCACAACGCTCTCATTTTTAACGGCTCCGGTACTTGGCTGGTTGAATCTGAAAGTGGTAACTTCAAAACATGTTCCGCCTGAATCTCGCCCCGGAATGTTCCTCATCATTTTAAGTTACGCCGGTATTTTGGTTTTGTCTGCTTTTGGAATATATTATCTCACAACATTATAGCCGATTTCGCAGTATTGTGATTGTAAGAAAACGTGTAAATGTTTGAAATTATGCAGGTTGTTGTCATTTTTTCAATCGAAAGTATTGTCGTATAGTAGTCAAAAATAGTCATTAAGTAGT
>DYOJ01000494.1 GCA_020720705.1 Acetofilamentum sp. | reverse complement strand
GACAACACCGCAAACCAAGGCATCTGCCCCGACGGCTGGCACCTGCCCACCGATGAAGAGTGGACAACCCTCACAACCTACCTTGGAGGAGAGAGCGTAGCCGGCGGAAAACTGAAAGAGGCAGGCACAGCCCATTGGGAATCCCCTAACATTAGCGCGACCAACGAAATCGGATTTACGGCACTGCCAGGCGGCTCACGCAACTACTTTGATGCCTTGTTTAACCATAACGGTATCAAAGGATTTTGGTGGAGTAGCACAGATGTTGCAGGTCCAGTTTTGGTCAGGAACCTCCGTTTCGATGATGCAGGGATAGTCCGATACACAATTAATAAGTCATTTGGTTATTCGGTGCGTTGTGTCAGGGATTAATAATTTATTTGATTATTGGGCAGTAGAAACAGCGGGCATTTCGGCGTTGCATAATTTTCGTAGATACGACCGGCATTCGTATCTATTTCGCAAAAAACGATACGAATGCCGGTTGTATCTACATTTCGGGGTCGCAACTTTGACAAAGTTTGGAACTTTGTCAAAGTTAATGCGCGTGTAAATAATTGTTTTACAGTTTGTTACAAAGTAATACAGACCTGTCAGGTTTTCAAAACCTGACAGGTCTTTTACGCGAAATTCAGCGTAGCGGCGTATCTCGGCAGTTCTAAATTACCAAATTTTCAAATTTTCAAATTATCACATTCCCGGAATTACTGCTGTAAGTTTGTTTTTTGCAATTTGTTTGCTCAAATGTCTCCCGACAAATTTCTAAAATGAAAATAAATAACTAATTTTGTGAAAAATTATCCCACATGATACAAAAAGAACAATACGAAGATTTGTTGAAACGTCGCGATGCGTTGAGGAGGTATCTTTGACTTAGAGGGGAAACGTGCTCAAATATCTGAAAAAGAAATAGTTACACAACAAGCGAATTTTTGGAACGACCCCAAAACAGCTCGAGTTGTGTTGAAAGAACTCAGCATTATAAAATCGTGGGTTACCGCTTATGAACAAACCGATAAATCGGTTGAAGATTTCGCCGTTTTATATGAATTTTACGAAGCGGGCGATGTCGAAGAAGCTGAAATTGATGCCGAATATGCCAAAACATTGACCGTTGTTGAAATTTTGGAATCTCGCAACATGTTGCAAAAAGAAGAAGACAGGCTCGGTGCAGTACTTAAAATTAATCCCGGTGCCGGCGGTACTGAAAGTTCCGATTGGGCTGAAATGCTCATGCGTATGTACATGCGTTGGGGCGAGCGTAACAACTTTAAAGTAAGAGAATTATACTATCTGCCCGGAGACGAAGCCGGTATCAAAACTGTCGAACTCGAATTTGAAGGCGATTATGCCTACGGGTTTTTAAAAAGCGAGTCGGGAGTGCATCGTTTGGTGCGCTTGTCGCCGTTTGATTCGAGCAATCGCCGACATACCTCTTTTGCATCCGTTTTTGTGTCGCCTGTGATTGATGACAGCATCGAAATCATAATCAGTCCGGCAGATATAGAGTGGGAGACCTTTCGCTCGGGCGGTGCAGGCGGGCAAAACGTGAACAAAGTTGAAACGGGTGTCCGTGTAAGGCATTTACCCACAGGACTTTATGTTGAAAATACCGAAACACGTTCTCAAGGAAAAAATCGAGAAAATGCCTTGCGCATCCTGAAATCAAAATTGTACGAAATTGAACTCGAAAAACAGCGCGAAGAGCAAGCACGTATCGAAGGAACAAAAAAGAAAATAGAATGGGGATCGCAAATTCGCAACTATGTAATGCACCCTTATAAACTTGTCAAAGATTTACGAACCGGAATAGAAACAGGTAATGTCCAAGCTGTTATGGATGGCGAATTAAACCCGTTTATCAAAGAATTTTTAATGAAATTCGGCGGAGATGAATAATGTATCCGATTAATATTCTGTTTACGGTTTACGGTTGAGGGTTTATAGTATAACTGGTTAATGATTAATTTCAGATAAAGTTTTGTTTATCCGTTTATTTGTTTAATCGTTTAATTTACAATGATTTTCAACATTATTTCAACTGAATTTCAACTGAATTTCCATTGAATTGACAAATGACTATTGACCAATCTCAATCTGTTACCGATAATAGTATAAAGATGAATTTGTCGGAAGTAGTAGTGAGTTGGGTATTTGGTGTCAAATAGCTAATATTCAGGTTGTTATAGCTTTGAATTGTAGAGATTCGATTCTTTCCAAATTTGCATAAACTATCAACCTTAAACTCTAAAATATCCGGCAAGCATTAGTCGTTTATTTATAAGACGTGTTTGTTTTTTTTATGGAAAATTTTAAAATCAACATCCAAGAATCAACGGCTACAAAATTTTTCATATCTTGCAAAAGTATAGTTACTCGAAATGCTGATTTTTTTTTATATTTAGTGCTTGTAAGAAAACTCAGAACTCATTGAAATACTTAATGTTATAGTGATATTTCTACTTGAATGTTTTAAGAAATTCTGTAGAAATACAGTTGAAATTCAATCGAAACTATTAAAAAACAAAGAATGACTACTTTTGACCATTGAATGACTACTAAATGACAAAACATTCGATTGAAAAAATGGTATCCACTCAAAAAAGTATGGT
>DYOJ01000493.1 GCA_020720705.1 Acetofilamentum sp. | reverse complement strand
TAAAAAACTACGAATGACTACTTAATGACTATTTTTGACTACTAAATGACAATACTTTCGATTAGAAAAAAAGAGTATAATTGACATAAAATCAAGTATTTATACGTTTTCTTACAGCCACTAAGTAATAAACACCGATGCCTGTTTCATAATATGCTCGGTGTTCTTTTTTTGTTCGATTTTTTTTTAAAACAACTCTAAAAAATTCTCTGCAAGTATTACTTGTAAAATAAAGATTTACAGTGTTTTAGATGCTGCTATCTTACATCAGACAAAATGTTAAAAATCACCTTACTCGGAACAGGAACTTCACAAGGCGTGCCGGTAATCACATGCAAATGTCCGGTTTGTTTATCGAACGACTCGCGCGACAAACGCTTGCGGAGTTCTGTCTTGATTCAATCTGAAACAGAAAATATTGTAATAGACGCCGGTCCGGATTTCAGATATCAAATGTTGCGATGCGGTTTACAACGACTTGACTCCATTCTGCTTACGCACGAACACAAAGACCATGTGGGCGGCATGGACGACATCAGAGCGTTTAATTACACCCAAAAATCGCCCACAGAAGTGTTCGGAGAACGACGTGTGTTGGATGCCATACAAAAACATGAATTCGCTTACGTATTTGCAAACAAAAAGTATCCGGGTATTCCGCAAATGAATCTGAATGTGATTGAAAATAAACCGTTTAGCGTCGGAAATTCAACTATAATTCCCATAAGAGGTTTACACCACAAATTACCGGTTTTCGGCTATCGCATTGAAAATTTTGCTTATCTTACCGACATGAACTTTATTCCCGAAGAAGAATTTGTTAAACTGAACAACCTTGATACGCTCATAATAACTGCACTGCGCACAGCCACACATATTTCTCATTTCAACTTAAGCGAAAGCCTCGAAATTATCAAGCGGCTTGCGCCCAAACGTGCTTTCTTAACACACATGAGCCACAACATCGGCTTTCATGAAGAACTTTGCCGCACATTGCCTTCCGGCGTATTGCCGGCTTATGACGGTTTGCAAATTTATATTGATTAAAACGCAAAATTTTAGCTGAAATTTATATTTTATTCAATCGAATAAAAATTATTACACGCCTTGAATCTAAAACACTGACTAATAATACATTACAGTCTTAAATCTGATATCTCAAATCAAATTTAAAAATCATTCAAAATCAGGATAGAGCAAATACTTTTTTCTCAAAATTTTATAGGCTTCCAACTCTTTTTGCCAAGTTTTACGGATTTCGGCTTCCGACATTCCGGAACAAATCTGATTGTATAATTCTGTGTTTCCGACAAGTTTATTGAACCACGCTCGGTTTGTTATCATCGCCTTGCGTGAGGAGAATTTATCGGCAAATTCGATAAAATATTTCAGCGTAAACTTAGTTTCTGTAATCGGAACATCGCGTAAATCAATGCCGAAGCAAGTTTTGCCCTCGTGCTCGGGGTTGGTTTGCATTCCGGCAATGTCGCGCGGAACAAACGTAAAACTGCCAAAATTAGGTTTTGGGTAACCTATAATTTGAAACGGAATTTCGGTGCCGCGTCCTATGCTTACATGTGTGCTCTCAAACAAACAAAGCGAAGGATATAACCTGATTGACACATCGTTGGGCAAATTCGGCGACGGCTTTACGGGCAGACTGTAAGATTTTGAATGGTCGTAATTTTTTGCTTTTATGACCGTGAGATTACATTTTTTTCCGCTTTCGAGCCAACCTTCTCCGTTTATCATTTGGGCAAGCTCGCCTACGGTTAAGCCGTGAACGATAGGAATAGCGTGCATGCCGAGAAATGACTTTTGCGAGGGCTTTCGCACGGGTCCGTCCACATAATCGCCCAAAGGATTGGGGCGGTCGAGCACAATAAATTCAACTCCGAATTTTGCGCAAGCATCCATCATCACGTGCATACTGCTGATATAAGTGTAAAATCTGACACCAACATCCTGTATATCAAATACTACAACATCAATTCCGGACATTTGTTCCGGTTTAGGCTTTTTGCTCATGCCAAACATTTCTTCGACAATTATGCCTGTTTTTTCATCAACATAAGTGCCTGTGAATTTGCCTCTGTCCACATCGCCGCGGAATCCATGCTCGGGTGCAAATATTTTTACGACTTCAATTTTATTATCTATCAAGAAATCAAGAAGATGTATCTCGCCGACCATGGCGGTGTGGTTTGCCAAAATTGCAACTTTTTTGCCTTCAAGTAAAGGCAGATAAAGTTCAGGTAACCTATCTGCCGGCAAAATTTTGGGTTCTCTGACTTGTAATTTTTCTGTCGGGAACGTAAGACGAGAAATATTTTGGGAATAGGACAAAAAGAAGTTAAATATCAGAAGAACGGATAAAAATGATGTCATTCTTGCTATTTTTTTCGGAGTCATAAAAAGATTTTAAAAATGGTATTATATACTGTTAAAGGTTTAATGTTGGGTGCTAAAATCGTTTCAAACATTTGATTATAAACCTGAGTTCGAAATAAGATTTATTATAATTAGTATATTTTCAGTATTTAAGAATCATTTTGGTTATATGTTTATTCGTTTAAAGTTCAACTAAATAGTCCGGTTTTCAGACTTTTTTT
>DYOJ01000492.1 GCA_020720705.1 Acetofilamentum sp. | reverse complement strand
TTGTTTCCGGTAAATTTCATTCGTTTTCGGCGCATTACGAATTTGTAGCCGATGAATCCCCAAAACAACACAAAAAATGCAAGCGAAATATATTTTGCCAAATCGAAATATTTGGGCGAATAATGCAACTCGAGTTTGTGTTCGCCGGCTGGAAGCACGATGCCGGAAAATCCGATATTTGTGCGCGAAAGTTTGTCTGCTTTGCCGTTAACTTTTATGCGCCAACCTTCGTCAAACGGAATTGAAAAAAAGACAAGTTTCGTTTTTGGTAACGAAATTTCGCCCGAAATATAATCTTGTTCAAAATGCGTGATGCGTAAAGTATCTTTGCGAAGTTCGTCCGTAAACGATTTGTAGAGGTCGAAATTAAAACGTTCGGGCTGAACAACCCGCGCGGAATCTGTCAGCAAAATGCGTGTAAAGTCCGAAGTGTCAATCTGTTGCAGCTCATCTGTTTTGTCATACACAAAGCCGCTGAGCATGGTTACGCGTGCCGAAAAATTATTGACCGCGTAGCGCAACGCGGTATTCAAAACTTGTGCTTCAAGTGTATCGGACGTAACATTTTTTATGCCCGCAACAAATGATTCGTTACCGTCGAACACGCTGTCTGTCAGGGTTTGGAGTTTTGCAAACACGGGGTCGAGTTCGGCTTTGGTTTTCAGACGAGCCAAATCGGTATAGAGTGAATTCAAATTCTGCAAGGTAAATTTATAGGTAATCAGCTTATCGAAATCTGCTTTTGAAATGTATTTATCATAAGAAAATCCGAACGGCACGTAGTATTTGTTTTTCAGAATTTTAACACCGTTTACTTCTTTCACAAGTTCAAATCCGAATTTGGAAAATTCAGGTGTTTCCGATTTGCTTAAATGGTATTTTACGCTCGAAATACTTTGTAAAATCGGATACCCTCGCAAGCCCGACAGCCAACGCGATGCGGTTTCATCGCCTTTGGGAATTATTTCGGTTTCTTCCAAAAATCGCACATAATTTATTTGATTAAATGAGCTGTAACTCGTTGTGCCATAATAACCTTGCGCAAGTGCATCGTTCAAGCTGCGATGCACGGCTGCTCCGGAACTGTAGTCTTTTGTGGTGCGGAAAAATTTCTTTTTGTCGTTTTTTTCAACGTAATCTACGGCGTCAATTGTGCCGTCGTCGTAGCCTGCCATGTTGGTTTCAAATTCGGTGCGTGAAACCGGATTTCGAGTTTCATACGATTTGTAAGAAAACAACGCGGTTTCTGCGATTAATACAATAACTAACAATACTTTAGCTGTGTTGAAATAGTGTACTTTCGACATTAAAAAAATAACGCCGGCGTTGGCAATCAGAAAAACAACAACAACTGTGCGAATCGTTTCATTTAACGCACCTTCTTCGACACCTGAATACGGAAAAAACAGCAAGACAAGCAGAAACACAAGCGTTCCGCCCAAAACGGGCAAGTTTAGTTTGGCTCCGTTTTCAATTTTATTTAAGCCCAGAATTGAGGCAAAAAGGAGCAAAAACGGCACAAAAAAGTCAAACCCAAAGCGATAGTAATCGCCTGTGTATGCCAACAAAAGATAGCGAAAATCGTTGATAAAAATTGCACTCAGCCAAAAAACTGTGATGCCGCCTAATAAGAAAGCTGCACGCTTTTTGAGCATCGTAAATATCTGACTAAAAAGAAGTAAACTCAATAATCCGATGTAAAACGCCGGAGCTTCAAAGTAATTGAACCAACCTTTAAAATCGGTTCCTGTGCCGAGAATATCGTTTGAGAAAAAACGCAAAATTGCCGTGGCATCGTGCCCCGTGTAATCAATGCCGGAATCGCCGTTGAGCAGTTTTTCGGATAGCGAGCTGTTGCCCGAAACGCGCGGGCTGAGATACATTAATTTAAAATTTCGCCAAACATTTACAGCGTTCAAAAGTAAGCCGACTGCACCGAGTCCAATCATTTTCCCGGATAAAATGAGAAATCCTTTTAATTTGTTTTCGGCGTTTGAAAAATAGCGTAATATACTGTATGTCAATAAGAAAAGTGCGTAAATATACAACACAAACAAATTCCCTGACGCGTACACCACCGCAAGCGGAAAGAAATACCAACGATTTTTTACAAACAACTGCTCAAAAGCAAAAAGCAACACTACCGCACGAAATATATGTGCCGAAAATCCCCACGAACTGCCCATGACCATGTAGCCGGAAAAAGCAATCAACAATGCGCCGATAAATGCCGTAAAGTGTTTAATATCAATGGTTCGTAAGTAGTAGTAAAAAATTATTCCGCTTAAAAGAAAATTGAAAATAAAAAAACGCCAAAATCGTTCGTAGATAAAATAGGAAGCTCCAAAGAGTGAA
Organism: Acetofilamentum sp.; assembly: GCA_020720705.1. Taxonomy (GTDB): domain Bacteria; phylum Bacteroidota; class Bacteroidia; order Bacteroidales; family JAADGE01; genus DYOJ01. Next base: position 260 of record DYOJ01000492.1, on the reverse strand, counting down.
TTTCCGGTGTAATCTATTGTCGTAGAGAGAAATCCAAGAGGTTCAACGGGAATCGGTTTGTAAAGCGAACTTCCCATGCCTTGGTAAAATGTCCAATTTGAAAAAATATCGTGATTCAAAAAGTAAGAGTTGTGTATCAAAACCGGTAAATCCTGATTCACGGAATCGCTGCCGATACCTTTGAAAAAGAATAATTTATCAAAAAACAAAAAATCATTAAAAGCCAAGAAACCTATAAAAAAAATAGCTGAGACTAATAA
>DYOJ01000491.1:1462-2618 GCA_020720705.1 Acetofilamentum sp. | reverse complement strand
TATTTATGGATTCTCGGTCGAAACCCGCAAATGCCTGATTCAACTTATGAAATGTTGCTTAACAAGGCACAAGAACGCGGCTATGACATTTCGAAATTAATAAAAGTTGAGCAACCAAAAGAGAGCCTGTAACCATTTTCTTTATTTTTTCAGTACTTTAATATTTGCTTTTTCGATAAAATATGCTCTGTTATGTTATCAAAAATAACTTGCCCTGTGTGTCGGCGGTCGGGTGTTTGAGAATGTCGTGCCAATTTAGCCCAATCCGGGTTATTTTGAGGCGACAAATAGGCTTCCGGGTGAGGCATCAATCCGAAAACATGCCCCGAAGGGTCGGTCAAGCCTGCAATTGAAAACTCTGCTCCGTTAGGATTTTGGGGATATTGCTCTGTTACATTTCCATCTTTATCGCAATAAATCAATGCGTTAAGATTTTGTTCATTAATTTTTTTTCGTGTGGCATCGTCTTTTATTACAAGTCGCCCTTCGCCGTGCCTGACAGGTAACGGTAAAACGTCAATATTTTTCAAAAAAGGTGATTTTGTATGCGGGTTCACCTTGCAATACACCCAACGGTCTTCAAATTTGCCTGAGTTATTGCGCTCCAATGAGGTTTCCGGGGTGTAAGTTCCTGAAATATTCGGCAACAATCCGAGTTGTACCAACATCTGAAATCCGTTGCAAATACCGAGCACAAAATGCCCGTTATCAATATAGGCTTCAAGTTCTTGAATAAAGGTTTTTCCGTTTTTCATAATCCTGAATTTCAATTTGTTAGACATCACTTTGCCGGAAGCAATATCATCTCCGAACGAAAATCCGCCGGGAAAATTCAGAATATCATAATCGAACAAATTATATGTTCCGCTTAGCAGTTCATTAAAATGTATCACCGTGCTTTCTGCTCCGGCATTTGTGTATGCTGCGCCTGTTTCAGCTTCGCAATTGATTCCGAAACCTGTAATTGTAAGTGCTTTAACCATATTGAAATCTATATGAAAAAAAATTCGCTTATTTTTTTGGCAAAGGTATCCATTTTTACGATAATTTCAAGTGTATTGAACGCGAAAATATGGTTGATATTCTGTTTACGGTTGATAATTTACATGCAGTATAACCGGTTAATGATAAATTTCAGATAACTGTTCAGTTTATT
>DYOJ01000491.1:0-1362 GCA_020720705.1 Acetofilamentum sp. | reverse complement strand
GTTTATTTGTTTAATCGTTTAATTTACAATGATTTTCTACTGAATTTCCACCGAGTTTCCTAATGACTATTGACTATTGACTATTGACCAATCTCAATCTGTTACCGATTGTAGTATAATATATTTTTAAGATATTTGAAAACTTAAAACGACACAGTCAGCCGTTAAATAAAATTTCAGAAATCGGAATGTTCACTATTTTTGCATAAAAATATTAAAAACATTCACAATTCAGTTCTTCGTAAAAGTTTTTGTGAGATATTGAATATTCATAAGTAAAATCTGTAAATCGGTGTAAAAAAATAATTCATTAAAATTCTGAAAATGAGTTCACTAAAAATAATTTATAAAAGAAATTCACATAATTTTATATTCAGGTTGCTTGCCGGTTTGGGGCGAGCGGTGAATCGTCTTTACGAAAATCGAAACCATCAAGTTGAAAGCAACGGAGAGCTAACGGTCGTAAAAAAAATCGCGACAATATCGCCGAAAGTGATTATTGACGGCGGCGCAAACATAGGAAAATACAGCCTCTTACTCAACAAATACAATCCGGACTCAAAGATATATGCCTTTGAACCTGTGGAAGATACATGCAGTCAGTTAACTGAAAATGTGAAACATCTTAAAAACATATTCCCGATAAATAAAGGGCTGTTTTCTGAAAATTGTGTAAAGGAAATCAATTTATTCAAATCCAATACACACTCATCGGTGTTTGACATTAAAGGTATATCTTACAATGCTTTAACAACAGTTCAAATCAATTTGGTTAAAGGAGACACATTTACTTTTGAAGAAAATATTTCCGAGATAGATTTTTTAAAATTGGATGTCGAAGGTGCTGAATATGAAGCCATAATCGGTTTTGAAAATTTATTGAAAGCACATAAAATTAAAGTCATTCAGTTTGAATACGGCTATATCAACATTTCGACAAAAAAGTTATTGATAGATTTTTACTCTTTGCTTGAATCTTACGGATACATCTTAGGAAAAATCTACCCGAAAACTGTCGAATTCAGAACCTATAAATATAAACATGAAGATTTTATCGGTCCGAATTTTCTTGCCGTGAGCAGTAATTATCCGGAACTGATAAAATTATTTTCTGCGAAATAAACTTCAACTTAGTCTTTGTTAGAAAACTCATAACACATTGAATAAAATAATGTTATAGAGATATTCCGATTTGAATGTTTTTAAAAATTCTGTTGAAATACAGTAGAAATTCAATTGAAACTAAAAAAAACTATGAATGTCTATCGTTTGACTACCGAATGACATAACATTCGATAAAAAAAATGGTATCCGCTCAAAAAATAAGGGTGAATGTAACTTTTAATATTAACTAAAATAACA
>DYOJ01000490.1 GCA_020720705.1 Acetofilamentum sp. | reverse complement strand
GGGAGAGGACTGAGAATAAGCTGATTAGCTTATTCTCTTCCTACTCGATTAGCGGTTTTAATCTATTCGTTATCATTGTTTTATAAATTATCACCGCTATTTTTTGTTTGTTAATCATTTCATTTTACGTATTTGATTATCGGTTTTTATGCGAAAATCTACTAATCAGAGCATTTACAAGATTAAGCATTTCAAAGTTAAAAAGCAAAATTTTCAAACGTGACGGAAAACTTTAAAAATGCTTAATCATTGCTTATCGGTTCGTTACTATTGTTTTACAAATTTACGGATTACTGTTCCGCTTTCGTTTGTAATTTTTATGCTATAAATACCGTTTTGCAAGTTGCTTACATTTATTTGATTATCTGCATTTTGTTCGTTTATTAATAATTTGCCTGTTAAGTCAAATATCTGAATGTTTGCATTTTGCATTCCGTTCACATATAAAATGCTGTTTGTTGGATTTGGATAAACAGAAATTGCTTTATCGTTGATAGTTACAATTCCTGTTGTTCCGCTTACGGTAACAGATTTTACGGTTGTGTTGATGATTAAATCAAACGTTAAATTTGTGTTTTGCGTTAAAGTAATCGGAATTTTCATAAATGTTTCGTTTTCCGTTGGTGCGTTTGCTGTTGCAAGTCCGATTGAGTAAGTATTTGCATTTATGTTTGTTGCGTTTAACATATTTGCATTTAAAAACTGCGGTTGTCCCAAAACACTTATATTTTCGGTTACATTTACGTTTAATCCGTATAATTCGCCTGTCGGTTGGAATAATAACTCGTTACCAACCAATGTAATATTAATGTCTGCGTTACCTGATTTTAAACTTTTTTTACCACCTTCAACAGGGAATGTAGAAATTAAACCAACTGTATATTTCAGAATTTCAGAAGCATCGTTTGCGGTTACGCCTGCCGTTCCGTCAACGTCTGCAACTATAACTCGCCAATTTTCCCAAGGAAGCGGGTCAATTGTCGGAAGTGGGTCTAATCCAACGCTGTATTGAATTGCTAATGCTGCATCATATGCTTGAACAAAATCATTTGCGTCAATATCACCGTATTTGTAAACGGCTGTAATTGTTCCGTTTGTGGCGGTTACGCTTTCGGTATTATACAACGCATTTGTAATTGTAGGTGTTGTTTCTCCAACTGCCAAAACTTTAAATTGAAGTTTTAAAATTTCGCCTTCGCCAACTAATGCAGTTCCACGAGCCCAAGCAATTGATAATTTGTTTGTTAATGGGTTTACTTGTAATGTTCCGTCTACTGCCAAAGTTCCAACTAATGAATTTCCAACGTATTCAAGTTTTGTATTATCGTAGTTAAAATCAAACTGATATGCAATTACATTGTCGTTTGTTGTTAATTCGCTTGTTAATACAGGAATTACAATTGTTCTACCAACATTTGTTGTTTGATTGTCAAATGATATGACTTTTGAATTACTATCAAACCAATAAATATATCCAAATGAAGTGTATCCTGTAATTGAGACTTCATTTAAAATTGTTCCATCGGTCATAGCATATACAATTTTATTATCTCTAATGAACACAATTTGTGAATTATCTGTATTAAAAGTTGGAAAATATCCGTGATTTTCGCCTACACTAAGATTAATTCTTTGCTTATTGGTTCCATCAGGCAAAATTGTATAGATACCACCATCACCATAGTAATGGTTAAACATAATTAAATTACCATCACTTGAAAAAGTAGGGTGAACTGCTTGCAATCCAGGATTATCAGTAAATTGTTGGTTATCTGTTCCATCTGTATTCATTGTATAAAAATTTAATGGAATGGCAAACCAACCAGATGGACTATATCCATATATCAACTTAGAATTATCAGGACTTATGGCTACACCAACATAAGTGCATACCCCTTTATGATTTGCACCATTGTTTGTTAAATTAGTGAGTGTAGAATTGGTTATATCTAAACTGTAAATATCCGAATTCCTGTCAGAATCTGCATAGCCATATTCAAAATATACGGTTTGCAAATCATTAGACCAAGCCATTTTCCCAAAAATACGATAAGTTGGGTTAGGATTAGTCCATACAATTTGCTCATCGGAACCGTCAATATTTGAAATGCAAATATATCTATCACCGCCAGCATCACATTGACTGCCTGTATTACTATCCTTGACGTAAATAATTTTAGTTTTATCTTTTGAGATTGTAAAATTAAACCTGTTATATCCGTCGTTCGGGAACAATCTATCTGGATTAGTTCCGTCTGGATTACATAGTAAAATGGTTTGGTAACTTTCACCGTCAGGTAATGCATTTACCAAAATTTTTTCTTGTGCATTTGTCATTAGCCCGCACAAAACAAAGGCTACTAAAAACATTGTCAATTTTCTCATTTGAATTAACTTTTTAAATTTAACATTTGAATTTATCTAAAAAGTTAGGGTTATCATTATTTTGCTTTTCCGTCTCGTTTTGATAACCGCTAACGAAAAATGCTAAACGCAGGTGCAGGAATTGAAAGTAAAATGTTTCAATTCAGCACAATGTAAATTATTGCACTTTCTTTTCAAGTTACGCACAATGCCTGCACTTGTCGTTTTAGCATATGTGTGTGCCTTGAATGGCA
>DYOJ01000489.1 GCA_020720705.1 Acetofilamentum sp. | reverse complement strand
GCCAAAATATGAAACCACTTGTAAAATACAGAGGAGGAAAATCAAAAGAAATTCCGCATTTGATTAATCATATTCCGCATTTTAGCGGGAAATATATTGAACCATTTTTTGGTGGTGGTGCTTTATTTTTTCATTTAGAACCGAAAAAAGCAATCATTAACGATATTAACTCAAAACTAATTTCATTTTATTTAGGCGTAAAAGACAATTTTGAACTACTCAAAACTGAATTATCCGAAATCGAAAAACTTTATGCGATAAATCGCAAAAAGTTTGAAGAACTAAAAAGCAGAACACCTAATGAACGTGTAGATGACGAAAACGAACCTCTCTATTACCAAATCAGAGATATGTTTAACGATTTGACAGAAAAAAAGTATTCAGAAGCTTTGCTTTATTTCTTCATTAACAAAACAGCGTATTCGGGAATGATTCGATATAACTCAAAAGGAGAATTTAATGTACCATATGGAAGATATGCTAACTTAAACACTTCTTTAGTTACTAAAGCTCATAACAATTTACTTACTAAAACAGAAATTTACAATCTTGATTATGCGGAAATATTCAGAATGGCAGATAAAGATGATTTTATGTTTTTAGACCCACCGTATGATTGTGTTTTTTCAGATTATGGTAATGTTGAACACAAAGACGGATTTAATGAAAGAAATCACATTGAGTTAGCCAATCAGTATAAACAGCTTAAATGTAAAGCACTTATGGTAATTGGAAGAACACCATTAACTGAAAAGTTATATGGCGAAATGATTGTTGACGAATACGGCAAATCTTACGCAGTGAATATTAGAAATAGATTTAAATCAGAAGCAAGCCATATTTTGATTTCAAATTACGGTAACGTTGCTAAAAAACATTTCCCACAACTTGAATTTGAAAAAGAATTAGTACTATAATAAATTATGGCAAGAATAGATAGTAAAGTAATTTTCGTTACAACATCACCACGAACACCTGCTAAAATGATTCCTGAAATTGAGTTATTGAATACTCATTTTGCAGGACAAAAATGGAATACAGAAACGCAACTTGCATTTATGGAGCTATTGAAAGAAGAAAACTTCTTTAATGGCGAAGGTGCAAACGACCCTTCTTTTAGTGCAAGAGATAGAATAAACCGAGCACCGAAATCACTGGGTTTTGTTGTGCTTTCGCCAGTTATCAGTTTAACATCAGCTGGTTTAGAATTAGTAAATTCAAGACGAAAAGATGAAATATTTTTACGACAACTTCTAAAGTTTCAAGTACCGTCACCCTTTCACAAGCCTTCTGCTAATTCTGCTGATTTTTGGGTAAGACCTTATCTTGAACTTTTTAGATTAGTTCGTCATTTCGGTTCTTTGAAGTTTGACGAAGTAATGATTTTTGGATTACAATTAGTTGACTACCGAGAATTTGAAACAATTGTTGAAAAAATCAATCAATTCAGAATAGCAAAAGCACAAAACGAAGTAAATTACAAAAAATTTCGTGCTGAATATTTAGATGCTGAACTACACCAAATTTATAGTGCCGATATTGCTTCTGGAAAAACCAAAACAAGACAAACAAATGACGATTCAATTTCAAAATTCATAAAAACTAAAGCAAGTAATATGCGAGATTATGCAGATGCTTGCGTTCGTTATTTGAGAGCAACAGGTTTGGTAAACATTTCACACATTGGAAAATCTATTTCAATTGTTCCTGAAAAAATTCAGGAAGTAGATTATTTCTTGGAACATACAAACAGAGAACCACAATTTATTGACAACGAAAAACAATACGTTGCTTATCTTGGTAATGCAGAAACACCAGCACTTCTATCCGACAACAGAGAATTGCTTGAACAAAAAATAAAGACAGAATTTCCGAAAATCAAAATTGAAAAAACAGCAACTTTACAACAGCTTAAAGACATTTTTGCTGACGAATTAGAGAAACGAAAAGAGCAAATTATTACCGAACAAGTTACGGCAATCAAAGATTATCGCTTGTTTGACGACATCAATTCGACATTTGACCAAATACTTGCCAATTCACTATACGACAATCCTTTAATGTTGGAATGGAATACTTGGCGAGCAATGACAATGCTTGACGGAGGAAACATAAAGGCAAATCTAAAATTTGACGACTTCGGAAATCCAATGTCAACCGCACAAGGTAATATGGCAGATATTGTTTGCGATTATGAAGATTTTGGCTTAACCGTAGAAGTTACAATGCAAGGTGGACAACGACAATATGAGACAGAAGGCGAACCAGTTACAAGACATCTTTCAAAAGTGAAACGGGAAACAAATAAACCAGCTTATTGTTTGTTCATAGCACCAAACATTAACGAGGCTTGTGTTGCTCATTTTTACGCTTTACACAAAATGAACATCAGTTACTACGGTGGAACTTCTACAATCGTTCCTTTGCCATTAACAGTATTTTTAAAAATGGTTGAGGATTCGCACAAAGCAAGTTATGTACCTGAACCAAGACACGTTCAACGATTTTTTGAGCGTTCAAACGAATTGGCAAACTCAACAGACAATGAAAAAGATTGGTATAACGGAATAACACAAGAAGCACTAAATTGGCTGACAGAATAAAGGGCGAAGGCATAACAGCA
>DYOJ01000488.1 GCA_020720705.1 Acetofilamentum sp. | reverse complement strand
AATTTCTAATTTCTAATTTCTAATTTCTAATTTCTAATTAAACGATGACAAAATTACTGTTTTCAAAGAAAAAACAACAAATTATATCGTAAAACATTGTTTAGAATTAATCTAAATTATACCTTTGCATTTTAAAACTATCTTTATTTGTTCTAATTAAAAATAAGAAGATTTTTAAGCATATAAAATTACGAAAAATATGAAATACAGTATTGAACATGTTATCAATGTTTTATCTCAAGTAAAAGACCCTGAAACAGGGAAAGACATTGTCAGTCTGGCGGCTGTAAACTCGCTAAGTGTCGAAGACGGTAAAATAAGTTTTTCGCTGATTTTGCCCGGGAACAACCCATTTTCAAAATCAATTGAGAAAGCATGCCGCAAGGTATTGGAGCAAGAGTTGGATTCGGACACCATCGTAGAAATTCAAAATACACCGCGAATTCAGGCAAAACCTGTCAGTCTTGGTCGTACGGATGACCAAAAAATGTTACCGGGTGTCAAAAATATTTTGGCAATTGCCTCAGGTAAGGGAGGTGTAGGAAAATCTACGGTGTCTGTAAACCTTGCAGTTGCGCTTGCCTTAGCCGGCGCAAAAGTCGGAATTTTGGATGCTGATGTTTACGGTCCGTCTATTCCGAAAATGTTTGGTGTAGAGAACGAAAAACCGACCGTCAAACGTGTGGACGGCAAGGACATTATCATTCCGATTGAAAAATACGGCGTTAAAATGCTGTCAATCGGTTTTTTTGTGCGTCCGGAGGATGCGCTGATTTGGCGTGGTTCGATGGCAAACAGTGCACTCACGCAATTTATCCGAGATACGGATTGGGGCGAGTTGGACTATTTTTTAATTGACCTTCCGCCCGGAACAGGAGACATTCATTTAACTATGGTACAGACAATTCCGATTACAGCAGCAGTTATTGTCAGCACACCTCAACAAGTTGCTTTAGCTGATGCGTTACGCGGCGTAGGAATGTTCCGTGCTGAAAAAATTGAAGTGCCCGTCATTGGTTTTATCGAAAATATGGCATATTTTACGCCTGCCGAACTGCCTGACAACAAATATTATATTTTCGGAAAAGATGGTTTGAAAAAACTTGCCGAGCGCATGGATATTCCGCTTCTGGGACAAATTCCGCTGGTGCAAAGTATTTGCGAAAGCGGAGATAACGGTTCTCCGAGTGTTTTGGAAACCGAAACTGCTACCGGTAAAGCCTTCGCTGAACTTGCTCAAAATGTAGCGGATAAAATCGAAGAGCGTAATCAGAAACTTGCGCCGACCAAGAAAGTCGAAATTGACCCGAATGCCAATTGCGGTGTTTAACAAATCAGAGATTTATGACAGAAATTGAAAAATCAGACTTGGAAGCTAAAATAATTCACGTAATAGATGGGGTTCGTCCATATCTTTTGGCTGACGGCGGCGACATACAATTTGTTTCGATAACACCGGAGTTAAATGTCGAAGTGTTTTTGCTCGGAGCGTGCAGTTCGTGCGGTATGAGTTACCAAACTTTAGCCAGCATCGAAAGTTCCCTGAAAAATTATTTGCCACAAATAAACAGTCTAATTGCTGTTGATTACGGACTGCCGGATATGTAATGATTGTAATATAGCGTATAAATATTTGACATTGTGTAGGTTATAGTATTTTTTGATTGAATATTTTGTTATTCAGTTTTTGTAAGAAAACTCATAACTTATTGAAATTCTATACGATATAGCGAAATTTCGTTCTGAATGTTTTTAGAAATTCAATTGAAATTCAATTGAATTTCTAAAAAACAACTGACTGACTGTTGAATGACTGATGTATGACAATACATTCAATTGAAAAAACAGCTATAATCTACATGAAATCAGATATTTAAACGTTTTCTTACAAACACTAAACAGTAAGTTTTTTTACAATTTTGTTTTGATAAATTCCTGATTTACCGATTTGTCAAAAATTGCACGGACAGGAAATTCTAATCCTAAAATTTGGTAACATTTTACAATGCCGTCTTTCGTTTTTTGTTGGAGCGTATATTTATTTCCGTCAAGTAAATATTGTTCAACTATTTCATTTTCAGGGTCAATAATCCAATATTCGGGGATACCGTTTAGGGCATAATCAACGAATTTTATGCCTCTGTCGTTTTTATGGGTTGATTTTGACAGAATTTCGACAACCAAATCGGGTGCCGGAAAAAGCAAAGTTTTTGAATCAAATTCAGCGGCACGCTCCTTTTTGAAAAAGCAAATATCAGGCTCAAAATCGTTTCGTTTGAGTGTTATCATTGCTTTTTCGATAAAGATTTGCCCTAAATCATTATTGTCGCAATAGATTGATAATAAACGACTTAATAAGTTTGAAATCACCAAATGTTTATTTGTTGCAGGTGAGTGCATTACGATTTTTCCGTTAATAAATTCGGCTTTGTCCGACGGGGTGATTTTGGCGTAAAATTGCTTACGTTTTTTTTGCTCTTCGGTGTATGCACGGTTTAGTTGCTTGAGAATGTCAGGCAATTCGGGCGATTGGATTATTTTTTCAACAATAGTCATATAAAATGTGTTTAAGCAAAAATATGAAATTTTTTATTAAATTCAAAACACAAAATTCAGTAGTCAG
>DYOJ01000487.1 GCA_020720705.1 Acetofilamentum sp. | reverse complement strand
AGAAATGTTGGTTCATGTAGCCCTTAAATTTCAAAACCCTAATCTTAAGATTTTTTCGGTTGCAAGATAAACAACTCATTTTCAAATTTCCAAACTCCCAAATTTTCAAATTATTTTTTTGTCAAAATAGTATGGTTTAATAAAAGATTTTTTCTAAATTTCAACTCAATTTTAAATAGAAAAAACCATGTCAAACCCGACCAGAGAGCGCGATTTAGTGCTCGCACCAAACGAATTTGCATACATTTCGGACCAAACCAAAGGGCATATTGTCGCTTATGTCGGTCCGTACAAAACCAGCATGGCAAACACAGACCAGCCTGTGTATTTCGACAGCAGTCGTAAAAAGTTCATTGACTGTTTGCTCGAAGATGCCATCCAAACCTTCACAACCGTGCCGGAAGGCTGGTATGCTGCTTTGAAAAATCCGTCGTACGACGCGGTTCAGCCCAACCAAGGTTCGGCAAACGCATCGCCGAAATTAAATGTCGGTCGCAAGGTGAACATTCCCGGACCCGCGTTTTTTGCGCTTTGGCCCGGGCAAATGGTGCGCGTCATCAAAGGGCATCGCCTGCGTTCGAATCAGTATTTGATTGTTCGGGTTTATGAAGAAGAGCAAGCGAAAAAAAATTGGTCGAATGCCGTCATTAAACCTCAAAAAAATGAAGGCGAGCACAAAACTTCCGACACCGAAGATGTGAAACCGAATGTTGAAATGCCAAATTTAGCAGTTGGTAAGCTTTTGGTTATCAAAGGAATGGATGTGTCGTTTTATATTCCGCCAACCGGTTTGGAAATTGTTGCAGACTCCAAAGGCGAATACGTGCGCAACGCCGTTACGCTCGAACGCCTCGAATATTGCATTTTGTTGGACGAAGACGGAAACAAACGCTACATTATCGGTCCGGATGTGGTGATTCCTAAGCCGACCGAGCATTTTTACGAAAAAAACGGACAGGTCAAATTTCGCGCCATCGAACTGATTGAAAACAGCGGTATTCACGTCAAAGTAATTTCGCCTTACAAAGAAGGCACAAATACGTATAACATTGGAGATGAGTTATTTCTGACCGGAAAAGAGCTGAAAATTTACTATCCGCGTGTGGAACATGCCATTATCAAATACGGCGAGCAGGAAATTTATCACGCCGTTGCGATTCCGCCGGGCGAAGGTCGTTATTTCCTGAACCGAACCACCGGACAAATTAGCCTGAAAAAAGGTCCCGTCATGTATCTGCCCGACCCGCGCGAAGCCGTGATTGTGCAACGTATTTTGAGCGAAAAACAAGCAAATCTCTGGTATCCGGGCAACAAAGAAGTGCTCGATTTCAATGCTCGTCTGCGCGATGTGGCTCGTTACGAGAAACTTAACGATTATTTGACCCAAAAAGAAGTCAAAAAATATTTTAAATCCGATTTGGCGGACGAAGAGGCAAAAGACAAAAAACTCGAAATCGCGTCGGACGAATTTGTTCGTTCACAGTCGGTTACGAAGGCAAAATCCATCACGCTTGACACCAAATTTCAAGGCGCGGTTACCATTGATGTGTGGACAGGCTATGCGATTCTCGTTTCCGGCAAAACGGGCACGCGCAAAGTCATTGTCGGACCGCAAACGTATCTGCTTGAATATGACGAAGATTTGACCGTGATTGAACTTTCCACCGGAAAACCCAAAAATGACGACAAACTCATTCGCTCCGTGTTCCTGCGCTCGTTGCACAACAAAGTTTCAGACATTGTGCATGCAGAGACCAAAGACCTTTGCCCTGTGGAAATCAGCCTGTCGTATCGCGTAAACTTTACCGGCGACCCGGAAAAATGGTTTAATGTTGAAAATTACGTCAAATTCCTGACCGACCACATGCGTTCGCGCATCCGAAATGCCGTTAAAAAGCAGTCAATCATAGAGTTCTATGCCAACGGAATAGACTTTGTGCGCGATGCCGTGCTCGGAAAACCCGATGCGGACGGCAACCGACACAGCGGCAAATTCGACGAAAACGGAATGCAAATTTACGACCTCGAAATATTTGATATTGAGATACTTGACGCAGATATTCAAACCGTGCTTTATGATGCCAAACATTTGGAAATGAAACGTAATTTGCAAATCGTTGCCAAGCAAAACGAATACAGTTTTACGGTAGAACACGAAGATTTGAGTCGAAAAATTGCAGACGAAAAATCGCAAACCAAGCGCATCGGTATTGATTTGCAACTGTCTGAATTACAAAAAGAACTGTTGCTTAAACTTTCTGTTTTGGACAGCGAAATTCAGGCACAACAAAAAGACCTCGATGCCAAACTCAGCAAACAAACCGCTCTCGACGGCATTGACAAACACGAACTTGCACGCATTCGTCAAAAACAAGAATTTGATTTGGAAATGGCGCAACGCAAACTCGAGCAACGCATAACCGAGTTGCAAGCCGAAGTTAAAGGCGTGGTTGAAAAAGCCGGCGCGGTAACGCCCGATTTCATTGCTGCCCTGCAATCGTTCTCCGACAAAGCACTTGCCGAGAAAATGGCAGAAAGCATGGCTCCGCTTTCTATTTTGGGAGGCAAAAGCATTGCCGACATCTTCTCAAACATGTTGCAAGGCACTGTAATTGAGAATGTT
>DYOJ01000486.1 GCA_020720705.1 Acetofilamentum sp. | reverse complement strand
GACTTGAATGTTTTAAGGAATTCTGCAGAAATTTGATTGAAACTATATATTAAAAACTATGAATGACAACTTAATGACTATTTTTGACTACTATATGACAAAACTTTCGATTGGAAAAATGAGTATAATTAACATAAGTTCAAATATTTACACGTTATCTTACAGACACTAAATAATTCCGCAAAACTATGTCGAAATTATACCTTGTTCCTACCCCTATCGGCAACATGCAGGATATTACCCTGCGAGCACTTGATATTTTGCGAAGCGTTGAACTTATCTATTCCGAAGATACTCGCCGAACAGGTATTTTGTTGAAACACTTTGACATACGAACTCGTATGCAGGCATATCATAAAGATAACGAGCATCGTATTGTAAATCAAATTGTTATGACAATAGCATCCGGACAAATATCGGCTCTCGTAACCGATGCCGGAACACCCGCCGTGAGCGACCCCGGTTTTTTGCTTGTTCGCGAGTGTGTGAAAGGAGGTGTGCCCGTAGAAACATTGCCCGGTGCAACGGCATTTGTCCCTGCACTTGTAAATTCGGGTTTACCTAATGACAGATTTGTGTTCGAGGGGTTTCTGCCTCAAAAAAAAGGAAGACAAAAACAACTCAAAGCCCTCGAAAATGAAACTCGAACCATGATATTTTACGAATCGCCCCACCGACTTCTAAAAGCATTGGAACAAATGTCCGAAATATTCGGAAACGACAGACAAGCCTCCGTATCGCGCGAGCTGACAAAGATTTACGAAGAAACTCAACGCGGAACACTTGCCGAACTGCACAAATATTTTTCTCAAAAAGAGATTAAAGGCGAAATCGTTTTGGTTGTTTCCGGCTTCAACATGCGTATTTGAAAACCGGACTTCGTCAGATGTCAACTCAGCCATTCGAAGTTAAAGTTTCAGCAGAGTTTGTGAAAAATATTTAGCGTGGTCTTTAAACTCAAATAGACTGTTTACTGTTTAATGTTGAGGGTTTATATAGATACAAGTAATAGATTATCAGTAAATTCCTGTAAATTATTTATATACAATTGATTACAAAAAGTAAATTCCTAATAATTCGTGAATCAGTGGTCAATTTCGACTTTTCGGAGCGGACTCAAAAATATATTCACAACATTTTACGAACACCATGAATCTTTTAATTTAGGGCAATTTGAAAACGATATTGATTTATTTCATTTTTTTAAATATTCTATTGACTAACAGCGTAAATTCCGGATTTTCGCAAGTCTTTACCTCTATTGACGAAGCATTGAAGAATCCGACAAAGTGCATCGAACTTGACTTGAACTCACAAGATTTGAGTGAATTGCCGTCTGATTTTGCGAAATTTCTTAATTTGAAAAAATTAGTTCTTAGCAATAATAATTTTGCCGAAATTCCGGATGTTGTGTTTCAATTAAAAAATTTGGAAGAACTCCATCTGCAAGGTGCGCTCACCTATTTTGAGAAATACGAAAAAGATATTTTATTGACAACCATCAGCGAGAAGATTTCGGAATTACCAAATCTGCAACTACTTAACCTGTCATACAATGACTTAACGGTGCTACCTGCTGAACTGTCCGAACTTAAAAACCTCCGTGTCTTAAATATCTATCACAATCGAATAAATCAGAGTTCCGATTTGAATATTATTGCAACTGTCGCATCGCTCAAAGAGCTTAATATAGGCGGAAATGACCTCAAACAGTTGCCGGAATCGTTCGCAAAACTGACCAACTTAAACAATCTCTACATTGATAATTCTTACTCGGAGGGTGTAGCTGTGGGCGAGACCTTATCGGATTTTCCGGCGGTAGTTTTACAACTGTCAAATTTAAAAGAACTTAGCCTTACCGGACAAGCCATAAAAACGATACCAAAAAACATAAACAAGCTGTCAAATCTGGAAGTGCTTTGGCTGAATGACAATCCTTTTCTCGGACTGCCGGAATCGTTCGGCGACTTATCTAAATTGAAACATCTGAATATCAGTTACTATTGTGTGCCCGATACGACACCTTGCACTCGAGCATTTAAGCTCCCGAAATCGTTTTGCAAACTGTCAAATTTAAACGAATTTACAGCTTACGGTCGAAACATAAAGCCCGCAGATGCCAAACGTTTAAAATCATGTCTCAAAACAGAAATAAGCTATTAACCTGAATTATTCACAAATAATTCGGAGTTTAAGGTTAAAAGTTTAAAGTTCATAAAGTTAGGCGGTATTTTTTTGTTTTTTTGAAAAAATTAATCTTGAATGTATAACAACTCGAAATCTAAAATAGGTTCTGCTGAAAAACTCTGATTTGTGTTAAAAAGACCTCGTAGAGGTCATAAGTTTATAGAAAATTTACAAAAATGATGTTCGACCCCTGCGGGGTCGTATATTTTATCAACAATTACATTCTCTATAAACATTTAATCCCTACGGGATATTTTTGATTAAAATTTTATGTGCAAGGATTTTTATGTTGATATATCAAAAAGTTTGCTCTCGAAATACAATAATATCTTTGTATGTATCTATATTTTAATTCTTTAATCGTTTTTCAGCAGACCCTAATTAAACTTTAAATAAATAAACGATTAAACCTATAACCAAAATGATTCTTAAATACTGAAAATAAACTAA
>DYOJ01000485.1 GCA_020720705.1 Acetofilamentum sp. | reverse complement strand
AAATAATGACAATATAATGCTCAATATCAAATGATTACAGGTTTAATTTCACCCATTAGATATGAGATATTATTCAAAACATTATCAGCTTATTAAAAAAAAACTGTTTTGTATCTCCGCCGTGAAAAGTATTTTTGACTGAATTTTGCAGAAATTTACATTTGTAAACTGTTTATATCCAATTGATTACATAATTCTAAATTTATGAAAATAAAAGCTTTTATCTCCACCTTATTCTACTTTTTTATTGTTACTTTATCGGCGCAAACGCATCCGGATTTTACGATTTTACACAATGTAAAAACAAGTTCGGTTAAAAACCAAGAAAATACCGGAACTTGTTGGGCGTATGCAACTGCTTCGTTTTTGGAAAGTGAGGCGATTCGTAAAGGCAAGCCGGTTTATAATTTGTCCGAGATGTTTGTTGTGCGTCATGTTTACAAACAAAAAGCTGATAAATACGTCAGGATGCACGGCAAGGCTAATTTTTCGCAAGGCGGGCAGGCGCACGACTATATCAACGCTGTTGCACAATACGGTATTGTTCCCGAGAATGTTTATTCCGGCTTAGCGGGCGGACAAACCTTTCACAACCACGAACAATTGGAACGTATTTTGAAAGTTTTGCTTGACGATATTTCCGGTAAACCGGAGGTTGGTACAACTTGGAAATTACTTTTTGAAGGTATTTTAGACGCGCAACTTGGTAAAATTCCCACGACATTTGAGTACGAAGGCAAGCCCTACACTCCGGAAACATTTGCCAAACAAGCACTCGGTTTTGAGGCATCAGACTATGTTGAACTGACATCGTACACACATCATCCGTTTTATACCCAATTTGATTTGGAAGTTCCTGATAATTGGTCGCATGACAGATATTACAATATACCCGTTGAAGAGCTTTTGAAGGTTATGAACTACGCGCTCGAAAACGGATACTCGATAGATTGGGACGGCGATGTGAGCGAAACCGGATTCGACCACAAAACCGGAAGTGCCGAGCTATCCATAATTGACAAAAAAATGCTTCGAGATATGGATATGCAGGCTTACAGACAATACACTTTTGACCAATTAACTACTACAGACGACCATTTAATGCACATTACAGCTTTGGCTCAAAATAAATCGGGCGAATTGTATTTTTTGACAAAAAATTCGTGGGGAAGCAACACTAACAGTTCCGACGGCTTCTTATACATGTCTTCCGATTATGTAAAACTAAAAACCGTTGCCATTTTAGTCCACAAAGATGCTATTCCGAAAGATATTGCAAAAAAAATTGGATTATTGTGATTTTTTTTGTATCTTACGTCTTATTTTTGTAATATCAACACAATAATGAGTATCGAATCTCCTTCTCGAAATCTTTGTTCAAAAATATTGATACTCGGAACGTAGTGTCATGTCAATCTTCAAATGACGCTACATTGTCCTACGGACGAATGCAGGTCAGTAAAGACTTTCCATCGTCCGATAGGACATGGAAACGTCAGAAGAGACTTGACATGACAGTAGTCATATTTTGATAGACAAATATTTTGTCGGAATGTTTTTTTGTTTGTTCAATCCCAAATACAATAAAAAATGAGCGTGCTATACCAGACCAGACAAATGATAGAAAAAATAATCAAAGAGCGTAAATTGGATGAATTTCAAACCAAAGGACAGATTGGTTTGAAAGCAGGTTTGATGATAACCTTTATCAAACCTGACACCCCCGATGATATAAATAAAATTGCGGCTCTGAAAAAAGCAGTTAAAGAAGTATTGGGTGTTCAACTTTAACAAATATAATCATGAAAACTACATCAATACAATTCAAATTACTCGTATTTGTATTCGGAATTCTCATTCTCGGAACTATAGCCGTGTTGTACTCGGTAAACAAATCGTACAAAAAAAATGTCCGGCTTGCTGCAACACAAAGCATAATAAACTCACAGAAATCATTTGCAAATTTGATTGAAAACGATGTTAAAATGATGCGTGCAAGTCTTGATGCGCTCACAAATTCAGCCGAACTGCGTTCAAATTTTAGCAAAAGAGATACGGCTTCATTGTTTGCACTTGCTTCACCGATTTTTATAAAAATGAAAGCCGATGCCGGTATTTCACATTGGTATTTTTTAAATCCAGCTCCCGACACTCGTTGCTTTCTGCGTGTGCACAACCCCAAAATACACTCAGATGTCATTGCTCGCAAAACGTATCTCAACGCAATTACCGACAAAACGTTCAGTGCAGGTTTGGAACTCGGAAAAACAGCATTTGCATTGCGTGCCGTCATGCCTTACATGTCTGCAAAAGGCGATTCCATAATCGGATACATGGAACTTGGAGAAGAAATAGAGCATTTTCTTATCAGTATGAAAACCCAAACAGAAAACGAATACGGTTTGCTCATTAAAAAAGAATATTTGAATGAAAACGACTGGGCATCCGTTCGTAAAACGAAGAATTTAGAAAATAATTGGAACGTCTTTAAAGATGTGCTACTTGTAGATTTAACAACAAAAGACGAACACCTCGTAGATATTGATATTGATATTGAAAAGCTCCCCGATGAAGGCAAGGTTCTCGAAACAATATCGAATAACGAACGTGAATATGTTAAAGGCGTATTTCCGATATA
>DYOJ01000024.1 GCA_020720705.1 Acetofilamentum sp. | reverse complement strand
TATCGGAAAATACTTTTTTGAAATAACGGTCATAATTTAATGGTGCAAGATACATTATGATGTGATGATTTACGGACAAAGATAATATTTTTGTTCCGAAATACCTTATATTTTCAGACATTTTTCTATTTTTGCGAATATTTAAAATAAATATTTATGAAATTAATAAAACGAATAGTATTTTTATTGTTGTTGCTATTTATCTATAATAATGCTGATTCTCAGAAGATTGTTATACTGCATACAAACGATATGCACTCAAATTTAACCGGTTTCGGTCCTGAAACAGCCTATTCGCCGTTGTATCCCAAAAATGACAGCACGCTTGGAGGATTTTCAAGACTTGCTTCAATTATTTATAAAGAAAAAATCACAAATCAAAATGCAACACTTGTACTTGATGCCGGTGATTTTCTCATGGGCACCATGTATCACACCATTGAGAATGAAACAGGATTTCAACTAAATTTGATGAAAACATTGGGTTACGATGCAGTTACCATCGGAAATCATGAATTTGATTTCGGCCCGATTTTTTTGGCACAAGCTATTTCTTCTGCACAAAATAGCGGAGGAACACCTGATTTATTGGCTTCTCAATTCATATTTTCGCCTCAAAATAAATTTGACGATAATCTGGAAAATTTAGTAAATAATCAAACAATAAAACCTTACACAGTATTTGAACGTCAAGGAATTAAATTCGGGATATTTGGATTGATAGGAGAGGACGCCGTGTCTGTTGCACCCGGCTCCGCACCGTTGAAGTTTAAAAATATGTTCAAAACAGCAAAAGAAATAACAAAAATATTGCGTGAAACCGAAAAAGTGGATTATATCATTTGCTTATCACACAGTGGAATATTTCCTGATAGTAAGAATATTATGATTGGAGAAGATGTAACCCTTGCAAAAAAAATACCCGATATAGATTTAATTATCAGCGGACATACGCACGTGCAGACACCAAAACCAATTATCGAAGGAAAAACAATGATTATCCAAACCGGCGCTTATGCTGTCAATGTCGGGAGAATGGAGTTGAATTTTTCCGACAAAAAACTGAACTCATATTCTTACAGCCTTATGCCTGTAAACGACCTTGTGGAAGGGGACCCGAAAATTCATAAAATGATTGTGTCCTATGCTTCAAAAGTTTCCGAAAAAATATTTGAACCTATTGGTTTGTCGTATAATCAGCCTATCGGAGAACTTTCGTTTGATTTAAAAACTGCCGATTATATGTCAAAAAATGTAGGACATGCAGGGCAATTTGTATGCGATGCCGTTAAGTATTACACCGAAAATTTCAGCATCGGAACGGACGTTGTCATGGTTGCCGGCGGAACTGTGCGTGAATCAATTTTGAAAGGAATCATTACTCCGGCTGATGTTTTTCGAGTCATGCCTTTGGGCGCCGACAGCTCAGGGCATCCCGGTAGTCCGTTAGCTAAAGTATGGGTTACAGCACGTGAATTTAAGAAATTGACGGAAGTTTTGATAATGAATAATACCCCCGGTACGGATAGCTATATTTATTTGAGCGGCGCAAAAGTTTTCTACAATCCCGAGAAAGGTTTGTTACGCAAGATAGTAAAAATTGAAATAAACGGAAAACCTTTGGATTTTTCAAAACAGAGCAAACAAATGGTAAGTATAACGGCAAACACGTATCTGCTCTCATTTATCGGTCGGATAAAGAAAATGAGCAAGGGCTTAGTATCGGTTACACCTCGAGACGAAAAGGGAATACCGATATCAAATATCTATCTACAGACCTTAGACAAACTGACAAACTCAAAAGACCTCCGTCCAAAAGAATGGATAGCTATCATTGAATATATTAAACAATCGAACGATACCAATGAAAACGGGATTCCGGATATCCCCAATGCATACAACCGTGATAATTCACCTTATATCGTAACAAAAGCGGATTCAAAAAAATAAGATAATCGGGTGGGAGAGAGTGCCCTATCAAAATGAAAAACGCCCCGATTCGTAAATCGGAGCGTTAGTATATCTATGAAAATAATAGATTTCAGAACAAAAAAAGAAGGTTTATTACTTTAACAACGGGTATAATCAAGATTAAAACGCATTGTTTTCGGTAAATACAAACTTGTCGGCATTCTGGAATACAGATTGTTGCGGCAAGGGCAAACCTTGTTTTCGGAAATTCGTATAAATTGCATCGAAAATATCACGAATCGTCAAAAATTGACCGGCATTATCAACCCCGGTATTCAAAACATCCAAAAACGCACCTGTAAACAAGGTAGGCAAATTCGGGTTCTCAACCGGGTAAAGGGCTGATTCATGCTTTGAAACGGCGGTCATAATATAGGTACCGGCGTTTTCGGCTTCTTCGTTAAATGATACTGAGTTTGTTACACCGTGGATTGCACCACTATAACAAGCATCAAGAATCATAATTTTTCGTGCAGCTTGTGAATTTTCAACAATTTCTCGGAAACGTTTTACGGAAATACCGTCGGTTTCCAAATAATCGTTGGTTGTGTTCACAGCCGTAAGATACAATCCGAAGTCGTTCGTACTCACGATACCGTGACCTGCGTAATAAACAATCAAAGTTTCCTCCGACGTAGTTTCACGCGACACTTGAATCAAGGTACGTTCGATTTCCGTATTGGTCTCATTCAACGAAACCGTTATATTTTGCTCAATAAGATTAAGAACGTTGTTAGTCGTAAATGACTTTTTTAACAAAGCAATATTACGCTTAACATTAGGAATTGCATGAATTTCGTCATCATCTTTATATCGTGATACACCAATCAACAAGACCTTTACACTGTTTTCAAATAACATTTCTGTTTTCATACATAAACTCAGTCATTACAGATGCTTTTGGTTAAATATAATTATCGGCATCTGTAACCGCTTAATTTTCAGCAAAGTAACGGTAGATTTTTGGAATATGCAAATTTTTCTTTACTTTTTGCCATTTTAACGTTACTTGTTGATTATCAGAAACATAACTGAGTTCGCAAATAATTAAGTGATTTTGAAAATGATTGCATATCGCTCAAAGCGTTGGTACATAAGGCTTTGCGTTATATTCAAAACTTCAAACTTCTGAATATCAAACACTTACATTTTAAATGATTTTCAAACATAAAAATATGTTGCATAACATACGATTTGTTTAGGACAATTTTACGAAATCAGCCCAAAATCAGCCCAAAATCAGACATGTTCCGTGCAATATTTCACTAAATTTGACATAAAAAAAGCGTATTTTTCAACAAAATTTGTGCTAAAAACACCAATTTTGTGTGAAAATACGCATTATTTTAGGGTAATATTTACGTTTTTAAATTAAATACACCCCTATTTTTGCTTCAAAAAGGGTTATTCAATGAGGACAGCTATCCCGCTTTCGAGGTCATTTTCAACTTTTTTGTATTTGGCTTCCACTATATTTCCGTCAGCATAACGAACTTTTACATTATCATTCCTACCGATTTTTTTCTCGGTGCGGATTGGCATTATTTTTTGCTGTTCCGGTTGTTTATCATTATTTTGTTGTTGATTAGGATTCTCGCCGCCGCGTTGATACTCGTCTTTTTGAGTTTTGTATTTATTTACATCCATTTTCTTTATTTGCGCCTGCTTGATTTCGGTGCGTTCCTGAACGTAGATTCCGGCTTTCAATAAAGTTGTTGCAATAGCTTTGTTATTTTTGTCCAGCATACTGCGGAATAATTCGTAGGATTCAAATTTATAAATCAATAAAGGGTCTTTTTGCTCATAAGCAGCATTTTGCACAGATTGTTTAAGTTCGTCCATTTCGCGCAAATGTTCTTTCCAAGCGCGGTCAATAACTCCCAGAACAAGTTGTTTTTCAAATTCAATCGCGACCTCGCGTGCTTGTGTATTGTGTGCTTTTTCTAAATTGACAATGGTTTTATAAACAAATCTGCCGTCCGTAATCGGGACTTCGATATCTTGATATTGTAGGCTCATGTTTGTAAACACGTCTTTGATAACAGGGAATGCACGTTCAATTATTGCATTTCGGCGTCTTCTGTAATTATCTACAACTTGGTCATAAACCATGTTCACGGCTTTATCGTGGGATATTTTTTCGAATTCACTCTCCGATATTTTAATATCAACGGAAAGGACGCGCAATATTTCTTCTCTAAAATCAGATACATCGCCCTCGAGATGAGACGCCACAATACTTTCGCACGTATCGTATAAAATGTTGGCTAAATCTACGCTAAGGCGTTCGCCGTCCAAAGCATGTCTTCGTAATTTGTAAACAACTTCGCGTTGCGCATTCATCACGTCATCATATTCCAGAAGGCGTTTACGGATACCAAAATTGTTTTCTTCAACTTTCTTTTGGGCACGTTCAATTGATTTTGAAATCATCGGATGTTGTATCTCTTCGCCGGGTTTAAAGCCCATTCTGTCCATAACCTTTGAAATACGGTCGGAGCCGAACATTCGCATCAAGTCATCTTCGAGCGACACAAAAAATTGGGAAGAACCCGGGTCTCCTTGTCTGCCGGAGCGACCGCGTAACTGCCTGTCCACACGGCGTGAATCGTGCCTTTCGGTACCGATAATTGCCAAACCGCCTGCTGCTTTAACATCAGGGTGTAGTTTGATGTCCGTTCCGCGACCTGCCATATTGGTTGCAATGGTTACCGTACCCGGTAAGCCGGCTTGAGCAACAATGTCGGCTTCTTTTTGATGTAATTTTGCATTTAATACATTGTGTTCAATTTTCCTGAGTTTCAACATTCGACTTAAAAGCTCCGAAACTTCAACGGAAGTTGTTCCGACAAGAACCGGACGTCCGGCTTTGACTATATCGTTAACCGCAAATATAACTGCATCGTATTTTTCTTTTTTTGTTCGGAAGACGACATCATCAATATCTTTTCGTGAAATCTTGCGATTGGTCGGTATCACCATAACATCTAACTTGTAAATATCCCAGAACTCTTTGGCTTCGGTTTCAGCCGTACCGGTCATACCGGCAAGTTTTGAGTACATTCTGAAATAATTTTGCAAGGTGATGGTTGCCATAGTTTGACTTGCGGCTTCTACCTTTACATTCTCCTTAGCTTCAATTGCTTGATGCAACCCGTCCGAATACCTGCGTCCTTCCATGATACGTCCGGTTTGTTCGTCCACAATTTTCACTTTGTTTTCAATTACCACATATTCCACATCTCGTTCAAACATGGCATAAGCTTTCAGGAGTTGGTTTATGGCATGGATACGGTCTGATTTTACGGCATAATCAGCAAGTAATTCGTCTTTTTTCTTAGCGCGCTCTGTTTCGTCATGCACTTCTTGTTCGAGGTGGGCAATTTCATCTCCGATATTCGGCATGATAAAAAAGTTTTTATCTGATGCACCTGAGGCGATAAGTTCATGACCTTTATCGGTGAGTTCTACGGAGTTATGTTTTTCTTCAATGATAAAAAATAAATCATCTGTGATTTCAGGCATTCGTTTGTTATTCTCTGCCATGTAGGTGTTTTCAGTAGAATGAAGCAGAGTTTTCATACCTTGTTCGCTCAGATATTTTATAAGCGGACGTGTTTTTGGTAAACCTTTGTGTGCACGGAGTAAATATACAGCACCTTGTTCACGCTCTTTTTTATCTTCGGATTCGATTAAGCGTTTGGCATCGGTGAGAAGTTTTGTTACAAGTTTTTTTTGCTCATCGTATAATTTTACGACGTAAGGCTTGAATGACAGAAACAAAGCTTGGTCTTGGTCTCCGCCTTCCACTTGTCCGGAAATAATCAAAGGTGTACGAGCATCGTCAATCAAAACAGAGTCCACTTCGTCCACAATTGCGTAATTATGAAGTCGTTGTACGAGTTCTTGCGGGTCGCGTACCATGTTATCACGCAAGTAATCGAAACCAAATTCATTATTTGTTCCAAAAGTAATATCTGCGGCGTAGGCTTTTCTGCGGGCATTGCTGTTGGGCTGATGTTTATCTATACAATCCACTCTCAAACCGTGAAATTCGTATAGTGTTCCCATCCATTCGGCATCGCGTTTTGCGAGATAATCATTCACGGTAACAAGATGTACGCCTCTGCCTGTCAGTGCATTAAGAAATACAGGCAATGTAGCGACTAAGGTTTTTCCTTCGCCGGTAGCCATTTCGGCAATTTTACCTTCGTGCAAAGCAATACCTCCGATGAGTTGAACATCGTAATGTATCATGTCCCATTTTTTCAGACTTCCGCCGGCAATCCATTCATTTCTGTATGTGGCTGTATCTTCTTCAATAGTAATATCTTCGCGGCGTGCGGCAAGTTCTCTGTCAAAATCGGAAGCCTTAACTTTCAGTTCGGAATTTTCGGTAAAACGTCGTGCGGTTTCTTTCATTATTGCAAATGCAAGCGGAAGCGCCTCGTCCAATTTCGATTTAAGTTTATCGTTTATTTGTGCATTGAGTTTATCTTTTGCTTTATACAAATCTTCTTTATCAAGAATGTCTGTGTTTTCGTCGGCAATTTTGCTGTCCAACTTGGCAATATCCTTCTGTTCCGAAGCGATAGCCGCTGCAAGTTCGGCGCGAATAGAGGCAGTTTTTGCACGTAATTTGTCATTTGATAATGATTTAAGTTGCTCAAATTCCGCGTTTATTTTAGCCACGAGCGGCAAAATCTGTTTTATATCTTTTTCTGATTTATTTCCAAGAAATTTGCCTAAAATTTTATCTAAAAATCCCATGATTTGATTATTTCTAATTATTTTGAATTGTAAGTTTTGAAATATTAACGATAACTTCTACTGCTTTTTCCAATGATTTGACAGGCAGGAATTCGTATTTTCCGTGAAAATTGTGACCGCCTGTAAAGATATTCGGTGTCGGTAAACCTTTGTAAGACAGATGCGCTCCGTCTGTTCCGCCTCGAATGGGTTGTATAATTGGTTCAATACCGGCTTCGCGCATAGCTCTTTCCGCTAAATGAACAATCTCCATGACGGGCATAATTTTTTCACGCATATTGTAATAAGTATCTTTAAGCTCAATTTTGATTGTGTCGGTGCCGTATCGGTCGTTAAGGATAAAAACAGCGTTGGCAATCAAATTCTTCTTTTTATCGAACTCCAATTTGTTGTGGTCTCGGATAATATATTCTAATTCAGCAAGTTCAACATTTCCGCTGAGTTTAGTCAAGTGAAAAAAGCCTTCGTAACCCTCGGTATATTCGGGGCGTTGGTTTGGAGGTAAAAAATTATTTATTTCAAAAGCAATTTGCAAAGCATTCAGCATGATATTTTTTGCGGTACCCGGATGTACATTTCTGCCGTGAATGGTAATTTTGGCTTCGGCAGCATTAAAATTTTCGTATTCGAGTTCGCCTATTTTTCCGCCGTCAATGGTGTATGCAAAATCGGCATTAAATTTTTCGAGATTAAAAAATTGAGTTCCCAGACCAATTTCTTCGTCAGGTGTAAATGCAATTTTTATATCCCCGTGCTTAATCTCCGGGTGGTCTATCAGATATTCCATAGCTTCCATGATTGCCGTAATTCCGGCTTTATCATCGGCTCCGAGCAGCGTATTTCCGTCGGTTGTTATGAGACTTTGCCCGATATAGTTATTGAGTTCCGGAAATTGTTTCGGACTTAATACGATATGCTTTTGTTCGTTAAGAATTATATCATTTCCGTCATAATGCTCAATTATTTTGGGCTTTATGTTCGTTGCAGTATATTCGGGCGATGTATCTAAATGTGCAATAAAGCCGATTTTGGGCAAATTTTGACTTGTATTTGCCGGCAAAGTGCCCATTATATAACATTTTTCGGACAAAGTTACATTTTTCAAGCCTATATATTCCATTTCGTTTTTTAGCAATTTTGCTAAGTCGAACTGTTTATTGGTGCTTGGCGATGTTGTAGATTTCGGGTCGGATTGGGTGTCAATCTTAGCGTATCTGATAAAACGTTCAACAATTCGGTTCATTTATACATTAATTAATGTTGTCCTCAGTAGGATTCAGCTCTTGTGCGTTTTCTTTTACAAACGAAATATGAAGAGATTTCTTATCTTCCTTTAGCGAAACAATAATTGTATCACCCTTATTTACAGAAGCTTCAATAATGACTTCAGCCATTTCGTCTTCAACATATTTTTGAATTGCGCGTTTGAGCGGACGTGCGCCGAATTTTACATCCAAACCTTTTTCGGCTAAAAAGTCGCGGGCATCGGATTCAATTTTTAGTTTGTAACCCAATTCCTGTACACGTTTATATAAGCCTGTGAGTTCGATGTCAATAATTTTGTTGATATCTTCCTTGTTCAAACTGTTGAACATGATAACATCGTCAATTCTGTTCAAAAATTCCGGCGCAAATGTTTTCTTAAGTGCTTTGTTGATAATTGATTTGGTGTTGGTATCTTCCTCTTTTGAGCCTATACCGGAGCCGAAACCTACTCCTGCACCAAAATCGGATAATTGTCTTGCTCCCACATTTGAGGTCATGATAAGAACTGTGTTTTTGAAATCAATTCTTCTGCCTAAACTATCGGTAAGTCTGCCTTCGTCAAGTACTTGCAACAAAAGATGGAACACATCCGGGTGTGCCTTTTCAATTTCGTCCAAAAGAACTACCGAGTATGGTTTGCGTCTGACTTTTTCCGTCAGTTGTCCGCCTTCCTCGTATCCGACATAACCGGGAGGCGCTCCGATGAGGCGAGTGATTGCAAATTTTTCCATATATTCGCTCATATCAATCCGCACCAGCGCTTCTTCGGTGTCAAACATGTATTCTGCGAGTTTTTTGGCAAGATGTGTTTTTCCTACGCCCGTAGGTCCAAGGAAAATAAATGTTCCGATAGGTTTATTCGGGTCTTTTAATCCGGCACGATTTCTTTGAATGGCTTTTACAATTTTAGCGACTGCATCGTCTTGTCCTATAATTTTTTCTTTTAATTCTTCGCGCATATTCAGCAAACGAACCGACTCGGCTTGAGCGATACGGGTTGCGGGTATGCCGGTCATCATGGCAATTACTTTTTCAATATCGCTTTCGTTTACGACTTCTTTATTCTGTGATAAATCTTGTGTCCAGCTATTTTTTTCTTTTTTGAGACTATCCGAAACAGCTTTTTCTTCATCACGAAACGAAGCCGCCAACTCGTATTCTTGGCGAGCGGAAGCATCTGTTTTTTCTTTTCGGATTCTTTCCAATTCTTCTTCTAAGCGGGCAATTTTATCAGGAACTTTTAAATTCGTGATATGAACGCGCGAACCAGCTTCGTCAAGTGCATCAATGGCTTTATCGGGCAAGTGTCTGTCGCTGATGTAGCGTTCGGTAAGTTTCACGCATGAATCAAGGGCATCGGAAGTATATCTCACATTGTGAAACTCTTCGTATCGCTCTTTGATATTTTCTAAAATAATACGGGTATCTTCAACAGATGTCGGGTCCACGATAACTTTTTGGAAACGACGTTCCAAAGCTCCGTCCTTTTCTATATGTTGGCGATATTCATCCAAAGTTGTTGCACCGATACATTGAACTTCTCCTCGAGCCAGCGCCGGCTTAAGCATATTCGAAGCATCCAAAGAGCCGCTTGCTCCGCCCGCACCGATAATTGTATGAATTTCGTCAATGAAAAGGATGACATCTTCGTTATTTTGCAATTCGTTGATAATCGCTTTCATACGCTCTTCAAACTGTCCTCGATATTTTGTTCCGGCAACAACGGATGCCAAATCCAAAGTTACAATACGTTTGTTAAATAATACCCTTGAGACCTTATTCTCGACAATTTTTATTGCCAATCCTTCAACAATTGCAGATTTCCCGACTCCGGGTTCTCCGATAAGCACGGGATTGTTCTTTTTACGGCGACTCAGAACTTGAATCAATCGTTCGATTTCTGTTTCGCGTCCGACAATCGGGTCTAATTTATCTTTAACGGCGGCACGAGTTAAGTCCACGCCGAAATTATCCAACACGGGTGTTTTAGAATCTGTTTTTTTAGAACCTTTTACGGTATCTGCAAAAGGTTCGTCGTCGTCAAAATCATCATCGTTAGCATCATCGTCATCGTCTCCCCAATTTTTGGACGCGTCTGTAACCGATTCGGAGCCAAGCAGACTTCGAACTTTTTCGTAATTAAAATCCTGTTCGTTAAACAACTTTGAAACAAATCCAGATGGCTCTTTCAATATCGCAAGTATCAGATGGTCAGGTGTTATTTGAGCATCTTCCAAAGAGCGCGCTTCAAGTTCAAGCAAACGCATGACACGTTCTGCCGATTTTAATAAGGGTAAATCGTAAGCATCTTCTTCGTTGAGCATTTCCGAAGTTCTGATTTTATTTTCTATTGATTTTTTAATTTTTAAAATATCGAATCCGTTATCTTTTAATAGATTAAAAAATTTGGCAGAACCTTCTCGTATTGCTCCCAAAAAAAAGTGCTCCGGACCGAGATAATCGTTTCCGAGACGTATAGCTTCTTCCTTGCTGAAATTAAATATTTTCTGTAATGATGCTGATTTTCTGATATTCATACATGTATTTTAAATGGTTGAAGCCCAAAAACGGCTTTATCATAAATAACAACCGACAAAGATAAAAATATTTTTTAAAATATTTACTGCAAAATGAATTGAAAGTTACCAAATTATTGGTTCGAGACCTTTTGAGACAAGATAATCATTTGTTTTACTGAAATGTTTACAACCAAAAAAACCCTTATGAACCGAGAACGGAGAAGGATGTGCTGCTTGTAAAACTTTATGATTTGTCTGATTTATGATTTCGCCCTTTTTTTGTGCATAAGCACCCCAAAGCAAAAACACGAGATTATTTTTTTGTTCCGATAATAGTCTGACCACAGCGTCTGTAAACTCTTCCCAACCCTTGCCGCTATGCGAACCCGGGCTTGATGCACGAACCGTAAGTGTCGCGTTGAGCATCAAAACCCCCTGCTCAGCCCAGCGTAGCAAATTACCGTCTGACGGCGGCGCAATTCCCAAATCGTTCTGAATTTCTTTAAAAATATTTTGTAATGACGGCGGAATTTTCACTCCCGAATTTACCGAAAAACATAAGCCATGAGCTTGTCCCACACCATGATACGGGTCTTGTCCGAGCATAACAGCCTTGACCTTGTCGAACGGACAGTTGTCAAACGCAGCAAAAATGTCATGCCCTTTCGGATACACAATTTGCGTTGAATACTCATGCCTGACGAATGTTGTCAAATTTTGAAAATATGGCTTTGAAAATTCATCAGTCAAAGCTGCTTTCCATGATTCTTCGATATTTATTTTCATACTTTCAACTAAAAAAGAAAAGATTACGCAAAGTTAATCATTTGTGTAGTCAAAAAAAAAATGTATTTTTGCAGAATAATATGCCGAATGAAACATTAAAAAATCACACTGTTAAAAACTTGTTGAAAAATCGTTTCTTCAAATCGGAAATTATATTTACTTTAGCGAGCTAATTTTTTTAGGAGGAATAAATAAAATATGTCAGACCAAGAACGAATAATTCCGGTAAATATTGAAAGCGAAATGAAAACCGCATACATTGATTACTCAATGTCAGTTATTGTTTCACGCGCTTTGCCGGATGTCAGAGACGGATTAAAACCTGTGCATCGCCGAGTATTATTCGGGATGAAAGATTTAGGATTAGGCGCAGGCAGAGCTTACAAAAAGTCGGCGAGAATTGTCGGCGAGGTTTTGGGTAAATACCACCCGCACGGCGACAGCTCGGTGTATATGGCAATGGTTCGTCTTGCTCAAAATTGGAGCATGCGATACCCGTTGGTTGAAGGTCAAGGAAACTTTGGCTCGGTGGACGGAGACCCGCCCGCTGCAATGCGTTATACCGAAGCCCGATTTCATAAAATTGCGGAAGACTTATTGATGGACCTCGACAAGGAAACTGTTGATTTTCAACTTAATTTTGACGACACTCTTGAAGAACCGACCGTAATGCCTACCCGCATTCCGAATCTCTTGGTGAACGGAGCATCCGGCATCGCCGTAGGGATGGCAACCAATATGGCCCCACATAATTTGTCTGATACCATATCCGCAATTGTTGCTTATATTGACAATAAAGATATTGATATTGAAGACTTGATTAAAATAATTAAGGCACCTGATTTTCCCACAGGAGCAACGATTTACGGCTACGAAGGCGTAAAAGAAGGCTACCGAACGGGGCACGGTCGTATTGTTTTACGTGCAAAAGCACACATCGAAGTCAGCGACAGCGGACGCGAAAAAATTATTGTAACCGAGATTCCTTACCAAGTCAATAAAGCCGAGTTAATTAAAAAAGTTGCAGACTTAGTTAACGAAAAAAAGATAGAAGGTATCACTTATGCCAACGACGAATCCGATAAAAAAGGTATGCGTATTGTTTTTGTTGTCAAACGTGAAGCCTCCGGAAATGTTGTTTTAAATCAACTTTATAAACAAACTGCCCTGCAAAGTTCTTTTAGTGTCAATAATATTGCACTCGTAAAAGGACGTCCGCGATTGCTTACACTCAAAGATTTAATTGTTTACTTCGTTGAGCATCGGCACGAAGTTGTTGTTAGACGAACACAGTACGAACTCCGAAAAGCCGAAGAACGCGCACATATACTCAAAGGTTTGCTGATAGCATTGGACCATCTTGACCAAGTTATTGCACTAATCCGCGCCTCAAAAACACCGCAAGAAGCCAAAGAAGGCTTGATGAGTACTTTTGAACTGAGCGAACTACAAGCTCAAGCAATTTTGGATATGCGTCTGCAAAAGCTGACAGGATTGGAACGCGACAAGATTAAAGAAGAATACGAAGAACTGATGCGTTTGATAGACCGTTTAAATCAAATTCTTGAAAAAGAAGAGCTTAGAATGGAAATCATCAAAAATGAACTGCTCGAAATTCAAGAAAAATACTCGGACAAACGCAGAACTGACATTGTGTACGCGTCATCGGAATTTAATCCCGAAGATTTTTATGCAGACGAAGAAGTTGCAATCACTATATCAAATCTCGGATATATAAAACGAACCGTATTAACCGAGTTTAGAACACAAGCTCGCGGCGGACGCGGCTCAAAAGGCACGGCTACCAGAGACGAAGATTTTTTACGACACCTTTATATAGCAACCATGCACAATTGGATGCTGTTTTTTACAGAAAAAGGAAGATGCTACTGGCTAAAAGTTTACGATATCCCCGAAGGCAGCAAAACATCAAAGGGTAGGGCTATTCAAAATATGATACAGATTGAGCCTGACGACCATGTAAAAGCATACATGAAAGTGAAAACGCTCGAAGACGTTGATTATTTAAAAAGTCGTTACATAATGTTTGTTACCAAACACGGTGTTGTTAAAAAAACTTCGCTTGAAGCATATTCACGCCCGAGAGCAAACGGAATTAATGCTATTACGATTCATGAAGGCGATACTCTTATATCGGCATCACTTACAAACGGAAACAAAGAAGTAATGATTGCCGCCCGAAAAGGGAAAGCCGTCAGATTCCACGAACGACATATACGCCCAATGGGCAGAAATGCTGCCGGAGTTCGCGGAATAACTTTAGACGAAGGCGATAAAGTTATCGGTTCAATTATCGTAAGCGACCCCGAAGCCCAAACAGTTTTGGTTGTTTCCGAAAACGGATACGGAAAGCGTTCACCCTTAGACGATTATCGAGTTACAAATCGAGGAGCAAAAGGTGTAAAAACCATCAATATCACAGAAAAAACCGGCGAATTAATTGCGCTGAAAGCAGTAAGAGAATTTGACGATTTGATGATTATTAACCGCTCCGGTTTTACAATTCGGATGAATGTGAACGAGATTCGCCTCGCCGGACGTGCAACACAAGGTGTTCGATTAATCAATATCACCGAAGGAGACAGAATTGCATCCGTTGCCAGAGTTGATAGCGACGAAAAACCCGAAGTAGTAATTGACGAAGACGTAACTCCGGAACATATCCCGCCGATAATTGAGGATTTCGATTCCATAGAACCTGATGATACCATAGACGAATCCGATGTAAACGATAACGTTGATGAGCAATAATTTGCAATAAAAAGTAGTTTTCAATATAAATGTTTAAAAATCATAAAATGAAACAGATATTTTTGATACTGAGCATATTTGTCGCACTCAGACTATCAGCTCAGGAACCTGTGGTTACATGGGACGGCTTAAAAAAACAAAAGGAAAAAAGCGACGAGCAAATTAAAGACCCCGAAAAAGCAGCTAAATCAGCAACTTGGGCTAAACGCGGAAAGTTGTATTACGACATCGCCGTTTTCAATTACATCCCTGACGGGTACAAGGGTATGGCAGCTACCGGAGGTTTACAAAATGTAGAACTATATATTGGAGTTCCGGACAAAAAAGAAGCTAAATCAGACGGTATTGAGGCTTGGATTTATCCGCAAAAAACACTTTACATGAAAGACGGAAAGTTGGATTCGTGGGAATACACGGATTTTATAGACAAAGATGCAATATTAAAATCAGCCGAAGCCTACATAAAGGCAGTTGAAACAGA
Organism: Acetofilamentum sp.; assembly: GCA_020720705.1. GTDB lineage: Bacteria > Bacteroidota > Bacteroidia > Bacteroidales > JAADGE01 > DYOJ01. The sequence goes on along the minus strand of DYOJ01000024.1, from coordinate 1,243 downwards.
TGAAAAAGGGAAATTCAAGTCGAAACAGACAACCATAGCTGAGGTTGCAGCGGTTCGGAATAATACCTACAACGATGCAATTACCAAATACTCGGCAAAAGATTATAAGGGAGCACTTGAACTCATGGCGAAATGTGCAAAACTAAGTGAGTTTCCGCGTAGCGATGAAGATTCACTCTTTGCAGTCGGCACTCCGCATTATGCCGCAGGAATTATTGCTCGAGAGATGAAAGACTATGATACTGCTCGAAAATATTTTAAAGCATCCGAAGAGTTGAAATATCAAACCGATTTGGCATATCACCAATACGCCGACACCTATTTGGCGCAAGGAGACAGTGCTACTTACATAGCAAAAGTTAAAGAAGGATTCGATAAATATACTGATTCTGAGCAACTTGTAATTGATATGATAAACTTTTATATGGACAAAAAACAGCCGGACATGGTTGTAAAGTACATAGATATTGCGCTTGAAAAAAATCCTGAAAATGCGTCATATTATTCGGCAAAGGGTACAATTTACGACACCCAAAACGATGATTTCTTTAAAAAATATAAAGAAGCGATGGAGGAGGCAAACGAACATAAAAAAGCAGCTTTTAGAGATAGATTTGAAGTAGCCAAAAAAGCCGAATCAGAAAAAAAACAAGCCGAAAGTTTAGCAAAAGCCGCAGATATTAAGTCCAAGAAAGTTGAATCTATGGCAAATGCAGAAAAATTTTACAAACAAGCCATTCAAACCGATAAGGAATTTTTTAATGCAATATACAATCTCGGACGCTTATATTATCAAGCTTTTGACTCAGAGATGTATGATTCCGATTACGAATTTCGAGTCAACAAAAACAGTGCAGAAGCAGATAAATATTCAGAAAAAGGTACAGCTTGGTTAAAAAAATCAGCCGAAACTTATGAGATGGCTCACAAACTAAAACCCAAAGACCGAAATACGATTGAAATGTTAAGGTCAATATATTACAAATTAAAGGACTACGACAAAGCCAAAATTTATAAAGAAAAATTAAACGACCTGCCGGCAGAATCAGAACCCGGAATTAAATAAATATTGTATAAGGGCGGCATAATGTCGCCCATATATTTCTTGATTCTATTTAACATAATATTAATTATAAGACAAACATGTAAACGATTGAAAATCAGGCATTTACGTAATTTTATCGTCAAATTTTTATGTTGAGAAACATTTTATTTTGCTATGTTGTTTAATTACAATCGTTTA
>DYOJ01000484.1 GCA_020720705.1 Acetofilamentum sp. | reverse complement strand
ATGAATTGTGAATTTCAATATACTTTTACGACCTTTTTAGACCGGACTCATCTATACAAAATAATTTAGTTGTAATAAAAAACTTTTTTCTCAAAATTATAACAGAAACATTGAGGAAAACAGTTACCTTTCGAGCAATTATTTATTTGTGAGAACGATTACCGCTTCTTTGTTATCTTCCGGCAAATCAATTTATTACATTTTAATATTTATAAAAAGAAATTATTATGTCAGAAAAAAGCTTTTGTTATGAATACGAACGTCCGGCACTGACGTCGGATTGTGCGCTGTTCGTATGGAAAAATGGAGAACTTAATATATTGCTAATCAAACGAAAACATGAACCGTTTGCAGGTAGTTGGGCCTTACCCGGCGGTTTTGTCGAACCAACCGAAACTGCATTGCAGGCAGCATACCGAGAGTTGAATGAAGAAACGGGAATTACCGATGTGCCGCTCATTGAGTTCGGTTTGTTTAGCACGCCCGGTCGCGACCCGCGCGGTTGGGTGGTTACGTCATCGTATTTGGCACTGTTCACCTCAGAAAACATGCCCGAAGCTACCGCCGGAGATGATGCTGATGAAGCTGTTTGGTTTTCGGTAAAAAATTTACCCGATTTTTCGTTCGACCATGCCGATATGTGCCAAGCTGCACTGCTTGCGTTAAAACATAAAATTGCTTTGCAACTATACGGCGAGTTTGTGAGTTTCCGGCAACCGAGCAATACCGTTTTGTCTGAGATTATCAAATATTTTAAATCACTGTAAATCAAGTTAATATACATTTCAACTTAATGTGATGGTTTCAGTTTTGATTCCTGTTTTTAATTATGATATTGGACTGTTGGCGGAACAAATATCCGTGCAGTTAGTTGCTTTGAAGGGAGCGGAAATCATAATTTGTGATGACGGTTCGGACATGAAATTTCGGACACAAAACCGATTACATTCCGAAAAATTTGGCGTCAAATATGTACAAAATGAAATCAACATCGGGCGTTCGTCCACTCGAAACAGACTGGCTGATGAGGCTTGTAATGATATTTTGATATTTTTGGACAGTGATATTTGTGTTCAAAATCGGAATTTTGTTGTTCAATACCTTGAAAATAGTTCAACGGCAGAAATTATTTTCGGAGGGATTGCCTATTCTGATGCTCCGCCGGACGAGCCTGAATTGTTTTTAAGATGGTTTTACGGAAAACAACGCGAAGAAATCGCGGCTAACGAACGTTCCAAACAGGCTAATCGGCTGTTTATGACCGGCAATTTTTGTATAAAAAAATCAGTGTTCAATAAAGTTCGATTCAACGAGCAATTGCGCACCTACGGACACGAGGACACATTGTTTGCCTACGAACTTGCAGCGTCAGGCTTTCGGGTTTTGCATATTGAAAATCCGGCTTTGCATATCGGGCTTGAACCTTGCGATATTTTTTTACGAAAAACGGTTGCAGCTATTGATAATATGCTTAAAATCAATCAAATGCAAAAAAACAGCCTTATGCTTGATACCATTCGCTTATGGAGGACTTATCAAAAATTGAAACCGTTACACTTTGCGCTTCGCCTTTTTTGGCGGATGTTAAAACGGATGATTGAACATAATTTATGTAGTAAACGTCCGAAATTAGTTTTGTTTGATTTATACAAATTGTTCGCTCTCGCATATTTCGATAAAAAAAATAGGATTAAAACCGCAAAATAATTATTTTTGTCGCAAAATATTTCGTGTTCCGGATGTTAAAATTAATTTACATAACTGTTTTTGGGTTTATCGGACTGATACTTTCCGGGTGTGGAATTTACAAACCTGTAACTGTCGGAAAAATAAAGGCTATTCGGTTGGTAAGTCTTAATTTTGAAGAGATTACATTCAAATTAATAATACCGGTTGAAAATCCGAACGGATATAAATTTCGCATCGTCGGCTCAGAAGTTGAGATAGCTTTAAATGACAAGCAACTCACCAATATCACCGTTGAAGATGATGTAGAAGTGCCGAAAAAATTCAACGGAGAGATAGAAGTGCCCGTAAAAGTGAAACTCAAGGGGATGTTTGATGCCGGCACAATTGCGATAGTTGAATTGTTTAACAAACGCGGCACCGAACTTACGATTAAGGGATATGTAAAAGTAAAAGCCGGAATAATTTCAAAGAAAATTAAAATAGATGAAAAATCAAATGTCTCAATATTTAGAAATAAAAAAAATGAATAAAATATTATTATTTATACTTTTGATAACCATCTCATTAAATTATCAATTGTTTAGTCAGCGCGAAACTGTAAGGTTGGAAAACTCAGGTGTTACGCCCGGAGGTATCGGTGTTACGGACGGAAAAGTGATGCTAAATCAATCGTCTGATTTGTTGAGACTTGTGAAATTGCACAAGGAAAAAAACAATAATACTTTTCCGGGTTGGCGAGTGCAAATTTATTTCGGGTCGAGCCGTACGGCTATGGATGTCGCAAAGGAAACAAAAAGGCGATTTGCTGACAAATTCGGCACAAGTTATGGCTCGTATGTAATTTACGATGCACCTTATTTCAAAGTTCGTGTCGGCGATTTTCGTTCACGTGCCGAAGCCATGAATTTTGAACAAAAAATAAAACCGATGTTTCCAAGTTCGTGGGTTGTGCCGGACAAGGTAAAATATCC
>DYOJ01000483.1 GCA_020720705.1 Acetofilamentum sp. | reverse complement strand
ATGCTGTACCCGGCACACCCGATATTCTCATAATGAAATACAACGGCAACCAACTTATTAATACCGCCGACGAAAAACCCGACGACATGCAATTGAGCGAATTTTCCGATAAAGGTGCCGAAGATAAATTTTCGCAAGAATATCTCTACGATGCCAACGGCAATATGATAAGCGATATGAACAAAAAAATCGAAAACATCGACTATAATCACCTCAACCTGCCCCAAGACATTGAAATATCAAACAACGGCTTGCAGCACCTGTACTATACCTACGATGCCGCCGGCATTAAACTGCGAAAATTCGCCGAGGGTCTGACAACCGACTACGTCGGAAGTTTCGTTTACAAAAACAACGTGCTGCAATACATCCTTACCGACTACGGCAAAATAATCCCGAGCGGCACAAGTTTTACAAGAGAATACAATATCACCGACCATCTGGGCAACATACGTGTAACCTTTAACGAAACAGGCGAGATTTTACAGGAAGACTCCTACTACCCCTTCGGTCTTACTATGCAAGGATTAAGCTACCAAACCGGTAATAAATCATACAACGCCAACCTCTACCTCTACAACGGCAAAGAACTCCAACAAGAACTCGATTTAGATTGGTACGATTACGGGGCAAGGATGTATGATGCACAATTGGGGCGGTGGCATGTGGTTGACCCATCAGCAGAAAGAGACCATTCATTTTCTCCATACATCTATTGTGCAGATAATCCAATAAGATATTTTGACCCCGATGGAAGATGGTTTGATGATAAAAACGAAAGAAGAGCAGCGCGAATTATAAAGAAGGTAGATAGAGTGATTGAAAAACTAGATAATCAAATCACTAAATTAACTACCCAAGGAAAAAGTACTGGCGATAGAGCTGACCGTGTTGCCCAATTAAAGCAATCAAAAACAGATATTGCAGATATGAGAAATGATACAAATACTGAATACCGATACTCAGGGGTTAACTCCAAGTATGCTAAAAATAACAATATAGTTGGACCAACCGCAACGCAAACTGGGGTAAATGGTAATGGCGATAATGTTGTTACTATGTTTACAGAAAATAAAATGGGAAGTAAATTGCATGAAGGAAGACATGGAGGAGATATTGCACGAGGTACTTTACAATTTAATGCTAATGGAGGTTATGGCGTTTCCCATGAAATTAGTGCATATAAGGCACAATATTCTTGGAAAGGACAACTACAATATAGAGACCAGCCAAATCAAGCAGTAATGTTACAAAGAATGATGGCTGGACAAGACCCAACAACAGGGACAATAACAAACATTAACCAAATAAACAGAAATGTTGTAAACTCAATGGTCGACCCTGGTTTTGTGCCAATCTATCCTCCAAGAAATGCGAATGGAGCTCTTATAATACCATTAAACATCTAGAACAACAATTAATTATGAAAAAGATATTACAAATTTTAGTTTCCCTTTTTCTATTAGCAAGTACTAATAGTTGTTCTGTAAACAAGTATCCTGTAAAATATTCGATATATAAAGGAGATAAAGAAATAAATTTCCCAAAGAATAAAATTGAAATAGCACTTTTAAACGATACTACTGGCATCTTTAAAAACTATTTAAGCTCAGATACAGTATTTGTCCAGAAGTTTAATTACGAAATATCAGACAGTGCATTTTTACTTATTACTAGTTTAGACAATTTAAATCAGGACATAATCTCGTTAAACAATAACGATACAATTATTGTCTATAAGCGCAAAATGCTATATTTTTATGATGGAGAAACGAAGTACCTACTATATTTTAGAAAAAAAGCATTCTAAACTATTTTGAATATTGTAAGAATAAGATAATAGAAGAACCCGGCATAGTCCGGGTTTTTTATTGCCTCGTTCGGCTTTGGCTCTGCCAAAGTCGGTTTATAAAGCAAAGTGCCTGCTTTGCAAATGATATTACTCCGCTAAGTATAGTTTCCTTAACTACGCTTTTAAAAAAACGTCATTCAGAAATTCAAATAAGGGCTTGCCGGTCTGGATTTTTCCGGTTCTTTTGGAGCAAGGCAAAAGAATAAGAAAAAACCCGCCTTAATTCAAATTTATGCGTATCTTCCTGACTTCGCACATAGGACACAATCATAAAAACCTAATCAGCTCATAATCAGATAGTATGTGTTTTGAGTTAATGATTTTTTGGTTGTAGTGCCTAATAGTATATTAATTAGGTGGTTACAAAGTATTGATTTTCTTTGCAGCATGTTTGTAAGAAGAAAAACCGGTAAAAACTCACCGAAAATAGCCATTCAGTTAGTAGAAAACATTAGGAACGGCAAAAGTATTAAACCAAAGAAATAACTGCACAAATTTTAGATAAATCGACTTAGATATCTATCGACAATAAACACTATGAACAAGGCTTGAAATACTAACAAATACCTGTAAATGAGAATTTTACAATGACCCTCACCTATAGTCCAAAGCGAGCCGAAAAAGACAAATACGACAGAGAAACGGCTGTCGAAAAATTGAAACAAAAACTAAAAAAGTCAAAAAATCCCAAAGGATTATTAAGCAATTTCGGATACAAAAAATTTATTAGTGTAGATGGAGACGCTGACCTGAAACTCGACGAAAACAAACTTAAAGAAGCCGAAAACCGGGACGGATTGAAAGGGAT